>CAYXEY010000457.1:0-4833 GCA_964464105.1 uncultured Planctomycetaceae bacterium | reverse complement strand
GAAGACGAGAAGGCTCCAACGCAGAAGAAGTTTCGCTGGGGCAAGCGCCGCAATGAGACGGACGAGGAATACGACAAGCGCTTCGCCCGCATGCTCAACAAGATCAAGAAAGACAAGAAGGGCGACTACAACGGCGGCCAATTCGTCAACGAGCATGGCGAATTGCAGATGTGGACCTACATGGGCCACCCCTTCATTGTTCGCACGGATGTCGACAAGGAGTTCACCGCCAACACCGCGATGTACATGGAGATGCTGCACCGCGAGTACGGCAATGCCTACAAGATCCTGCTGGGCAAGCCGGCTGACCTTCGCGAAAAGGTTGAAGTCATAGTTTTTGCCGATCGCAATACCTACATGGCCAATGGGGGCCCTCCCGGAAGCGGCGGCTTTTTCACCGCCTATGTGCACGTCATGGGCGATCGCGGCCCGCATTGGAAGGCCCGGCGATATCGCCTGCAGCAGTTCACCGGCGGCACCAAGGACTTCGCCAAATGGGAAAAAGGCACACTGAAGCACGAAGCGGCTCACATGGAGCTTCAGTTCCGGCTCGGAAACACCCTTGCCCCGCAGTATGGCAACATCGGCATCCCGAGCGACGCGCCGCGCTGGTTCAACGAGGGCCACGCTTCAGTCTTCGAGTATTGGGATTTTGACAAGACCGCGCAAGAGAATCTCGATGATATCCCGAACAAGGGTCGCTACGCCCCGGTCATTCGGCGCATCTTCGGCACCGACAAATGGAAGGATTTTGACTACGTTTGGGATGTCGACGCTCAGACCTGGGCCCGCGACATGACCAGCTTCCAGGGCTTCCTTAATTATGCCCAGGCGTGGAGCCTTGCCGGATACATGATGGGCGGCGGCGCCAAAGGCAAGCACGACTTCCAGGCCATCTTCGATTTGTCACGCCGCGTGGGCACCGATCATCAGACCACCTATCACGGCGATCGTACCATCGCATGGGATCAGAAATTCCCGGAAGACAAGCGCAAGACGCTGGAGACAAACTGGACGGCCTGGGTGGAACAGAACGTCTCCCAGGATAAGGTCGTCCCCGACGAAGAGTTCATGTGCAAACGGCAGGGCGTCAACCCGGCGGTAACCGACCGTCTCGAGCTTCTCGAAGGAGACGAAGCCAAGGCTTCGCGCGAGTGGGTTGAAGCCGAGCAGAACCGCCGCGAAAAAGACCCCAATCGCATCGAGAAATAACGCGTGCCCAACCAAACCGTGGCCATCGTCGGCGCCTCCGCCGACCCCGCCAAGTTCGGCAACAAAGCCGTCCACGCTTACCTGCGCCGCGGCTGGACGGTCTATCCGGTCAGTCCGCGCGGCGGGGAGATCGAAGGCCTGGCCGTATTCAAGTCAATTGTCGATGTTCCAAGGCCGATCAATCGCATCTCGATGTACGTCGCCCCGCCGGTGGGAATGGCCATGTTGAATGATCTCGCCGGCGTCGGCGCGGGTGAGATTTATTTCAACCCCGGCTCTGAAAGCGATGAGTTGATCGAGGCCGCCCGCGCAACGGGCTTGGAACCCATCGTGGCCTGCAGCATCATCGAAATCGGCGAGCGGCCGTGACGAAGCCGGCTACAAACTCAATCCGCACCCGGCTGAGTCGTCGCGCCTTCTTCAGGCGGAGCCGTTTCGGAACCAGCCGCGAGTCTTGATATTTCCGCCGCTGTCGCAAGGGTGAGTTCAACATCCAGCGTGCGGAACGTTCGGCGAATGGTGACCTTCACCTTCGTGCCCGCCGCGAGATCAGACAAGCGTCGCTGCAATTCCATCCGATCGGACACCGGCTGACCCGCCAGCGCGATGATGGTGTCGCCGTCCTCCAGGCCCGCCTTCGCCGCCGGGCTACCGGGAATCACCGACTCAATCTTGACGCCCTTTCTCGCCCAGGGAATCAACTCATCCAGTCGCGCCGTCAGGCTTGCCTCGGGGTTGGCCAGCATGACGCCCATGCGTCCCGGCCAGAAGGACTTGCCGGCGATCAGATCGGCCAGCACCAGGTCGATGCGAGGTTTGACCACCGCGAAACCGATGCCACTGTCGTACCACTGCGCTCCAGCCAGCGCCCCGCCCTCTCCTGCCATCGGCACGATGACGCCGATGACGCGGCCATCAATATCCACCAGCGGCCCACCGTAGTTGACCGGCGAGGTCTTCGCATCGGTCTGCACGGCGCTGCCATTGCGGCGATCGAGCGCACTGATGATGCCCAGCGAAGCCGACGGCCTCGCCCCGCCAAGCCCGCGACCGCAGGCGATGACGAACTGTCCGACTTCAGCCGCGCCTTCGGCCCATTCACAGGCCGGCAGATCGGCCGCTTCAATTTTCACCAGCGCGATCCGCCGGATGTAATCAATGCCCAGTTGCTTTGCGACCTTGCGCGAGCCATCGGGCAGCACAACTGTGATGATGCCGGGGCTGCGCGCGAAATTGATGCTGCTGGTGAGAATCAGTCCGTCCGCGGAAATAATGACGCCTGTCGTCGGACCATCGGCCAGGCGAAACGACTCCTCGACGGGCCCTTGCGGACGGCCCCTTCCCGGCGGCTGTCCGCGCCCCCCACGACCCGGCCGGGGCTGCGGCGGCGTCATCGACTCCTGTTCGACGACTGGCTGGGCCCCGCCGATGGTCTCAATGGTGACGACGCTTTTCTCAATTGCGGTCAGCGCCCCGCGTACCACCGCGGCGCGGGCCTTTTCAAAGGCCATGGCCCCCGCGTCGTTCGCGGGCGGATCGGCGGCGATCATGCATGCCAGCATCGTCAGAATGATCGCGCTCATTTGGCCTTCTTCTCCGGCACGACGTCGAGGGTGAGAAACTCCGAGCCTCGCTTTACGACAATGGCCGCCTTCTGCCCCGGGGTAAGCCGCTTGATGGCGTCCTCGCAGGCCTCGGCATCGGCGATGCGCCGGCCGTCCACTGCGACGATCAAATCCTCATTGCGAATGCCCGCGATCGCGGCCGGCGATCCGGGCCGCACGCGGTCGACATACGCCGACACGTGTCGATATCCCATCTTGGAAAGCCGCACGCCGATGTCGGCGTCCACGCCGCCCGCGGCGCGCTGGGTGGTCGTGGCCGGTGAGGCCTTGTTGCCCAGGAAGTCACACAGCTCCTCGCCGGGCAGGGCATAATTCATACGCGTGTTGGTGTCGGCCGATTCGACGACCTTGCCGATCAGTCCGATGAAATTGCCGTCAATATCAAGCAGCGGCCCGCCGGCCGCGCCGGGGTTTGCGGTGATCGCGTCATACACCAGGATCGGCCCGGCGTAATCGACCGGCTGCACCAGTCGACGGGCGTTGAGCGTCGTCCGCGTGGCGAGGATGCCACGATTGACCGATGGCGCCTCGTCTCCGTCTGCCACCTTGAACCAGTTGCCAATGGCTACGACCGCGTCGCCGACCTGCATGTGATCGGTCTTCGACGGCGAGACGAAAGGAAGATCCTTGCCGTCTATCTTCAGCAGGGCCAGCTCGCGGTATTCGTCGTCGCGGATCGACTTGCCTTCAAACTCGCGGCCGTCAGACAGCACAACACGAATGGTCGTGGCGCCCGAAAGCAGCGATTTCGTGGTAAGCACATCGCCGTCGGCGGACACGAGAACACCTGTGCCGTAGCCGTGCGCCCGGCCCATGCCGGTGCCGTAGAGTTTCACCACTGCGGGCGAGACGCGGGCCAGGGCCGGCACGATCGTGTTGGGCGCAACCGCCTCTCCGGGCGAGCTGCTCGCCAGGGCCAACAGCAGTATCAATCGCAGCGATTCAATCATGCCCATCCATCGCCTCGGGCGCCGTTTGCGGCTCTGCCGTTTGGCTCGACGCGTTCACGCCATCGAAGACATCCTCGGCAAACTGCACATCATTCAAATAGATCGTGCGGCGGTGCGGCAGCTTGAGCGTGCCTGATCGCTTGAAATCGGCGTATTCGTAACGAACCCGCTTGGCCGACTTGGGATCGTCAAACTCAATTCGAAGCAGACGGCCATTCTCATCGTCGAATGACGCTTCGTATTTTGTAACGCCGTCGCCGCTTCGCTCGATGACCGCGCACACCCGATCCTGCACGTCGTCGCCCCGAACGATGCGCAGCTTCGCCGCCGCGGGATCAAGCCCCGCGGTCATCAGCTCCCAGCGAATGGCCTGCTCGAACGCGGAGGGGTCGTCGCCTGCGGCCGCCGTCCCCGCTTCGGGTCGATTCTCGGTGAAGCGAACTTCCTGCGCTTCGTTCGCACGCGAGGCCAGCGTGCGCTGACCCGTCATGGTGATCGATCGCAGGGCCTTGAATGACCCCGCCCCGCCGCAGGCATTCTCGAATGCGCCCAGAGTACGCGTGACCGCCCGGCGGTTGGCCAACCTTGTTTTCTTGGTTTGTCGATAAGGATCAGGCTGCGGCGGCATGCCCGGCTGACCCTTGGGCACATCGGGAAAGGGCAGATTCTCCAGTCGGAATCGAATCGTCTTTTTCTCGTCGTCGCGGCGCAGGGTCACCGTGACCGGCCATTCACCGGGATAGGTGCCGAGCTGCGAGGTGAAGTGATTCGCGCTGGTGATGGTCTTGCCGCCGAAGGTCTCGATGCGATCGCCCAGCCGCAGGCCCGCCTTGTATGCCGGACTGTCGTCGAGAATCTGATTGACCATGGCGCCGTGACTGCGATCGATCACGGTGAAACCCGCCGTGGCGTGCTTGGTCGGCAGTCCGGCTCGAAGCGTGGGAATGAACCGCTTGATCTGATTGATCGAGATCGCGTAACCCACGCCGACGTTCACGCGTCCGCGCTCCTCAATGGACACGCGGCCGTTGATGCCGATCACGCGA
>CAYXEY010000456.1:3204-4834 GCA_964464105.1 uncultured Planctomycetaceae bacterium | reverse complement strand
CCAACAAGGACGGCCGGGTCTCCAAGGACGAACGCACCGCTCACAAGGACAAGCAGATGTCCGACGTCCGCGCCCGCATGTTGAAGCGGCACCCCGAGGCCGACAAGGATGGCGACGGCAAGCTGTCGGTCGACGAGGAGAAGGAGTTCTTCCGCAAGTCAGCCCAGCGCGCCGGTCAGAAGGGCACCTGGGTTCAAAAGACCGACGACGGCAATGGTGAAATGACTGTCGACATTCAGATCGGCACCGATGACGACGTGGAAGCCGGCGACGGCAACTTCATCATCGCGACCGAAGTCGAGCACGTTGAAGTGGTCGGCGAAAAGTCTGACGAAAAGAACTAACCAGGAGAAATTGATGTGTGCCGCTGATCATTGGATCGGCGGTGCGTGCGACGGGTTAACGCTTATCGCACGACGCATTCAACGGATCCCACTCCACCCGACGGATCGCTCAACCATGAGCTCCGTCAACCAGCAATGCCCCGCGTGCGTCGCCCAGATGTACGCGGGGCTGCTTTTTTTAAGGCCCGATCGCTTGCGTCGCTTTTGGATCGATGAAAACTTGACAGCCGTTTGGCCCCGCCTAAACTACCGCTTCGCTTGCCTGATCGTGGAAATGGCCGCGGATCAGGCCGGTCGCAAGACCCCGTAGCTCAGCTGGATAGAGCGCAGCCCTGCGAAGGCTGAGGTCGGACGTTCGAATCGTCTCGGGGTCGTTTCAACCTCAATTGATTTCAATCTCAAATCTGAAATTTCAAGTTCGAAGGCACAGGTGTGCCACCGGCAGCTTGCCTGCCAGTGCGAGTGCGCGCGTGCGCTGGCCGACGAGTAGCCAGTGGCACGCTCAGTAGGTGGTAATCAACTTGCAGCGAAATCAAGCCCCGCCGCTCTGGATGTAGGCCCGGAAGTCGGCCATGAGCTGCTTGGTGATCGGGCCGGGGACGCCCTTGCCGACCTTGCGCTTGTCGATCTCAGTGACCGGGCAGATTTCTGCGCCGGTGCCGGTGATGAACATCTCGTCAGCGAAGTACAAGTCGGGGCGGGCGAGTGTGGTCTCGGCCGTGGGGATGCCGCGCTTGGCCGCGAGCCTGAGTATCAATCCGCGGGTCACGCCGTCGAGCAGTCCGCAGTGCGTGCCGGGCGTGGACAGGCGACCATTCTTCGCCACGAACAAATTGTCCCCGGTGCATTCGGCCACGTAGCCGTCGGTGTTCAGCATCACCGCCTCAAGGCAGCCCGCGTCAATGGCCTCGATCTTGGCGAGGATGTTGTTGAGATAGTTCAGGCTCTTAATGCGTGGGGAGACGGAGTTGGGATGGTTACGCGCCGTGGAGGCGACAATGACCTTCATCCCCTTCTCATACATCTCCGGATCAAACATCTGAATCTTGTCGACGATCACGAAGACATTTGGCGCGATGGTGCGGAACGGGTGAATGCCCAGCGTACCGGCGCCCCGCGCCGCCACCAGCCGAATGTAGCCGTTATCGCAATTGTTGGCCTTCATCGTGTCGGTCATGGCCTGCACGATCTGATCAACCGTCCAGGGAATGTCGAGCCGGATGGCCTTTAAACACTCGTAAAATCGCCGCATGTGGGCTTCGCATTCAAAGATCTTGCCGTTGTAA
>CAYXEY010000456.1:0-3194 GCA_964464105.1 uncultured Planctomycetaceae bacterium | reverse complement strand
GCGAGAAGACGCTGACCGTGGCGTCGGCCGTGGGCACGAGCTTGCCGTCGAGCCAGATCTTTAAGTTGGGATTTGGCGTGTAGTCCACAGCCATGGGCGAATCCTCCAAACAATCATCATATCCAACGAGGATCGTTGGAATCCAAAAACAAGCGTCAGGGCCCCAGCCTGCCCGCTTTATGGCGGGACCGTAAGGGAGGGGGAAGTGGAAATCAACGACGCCGCACGAACTGGGGAGCGGCTCTGAATGCCGCGGATCGAAAACGCCGCCGCCAATCTACTGACGACCCGTCAGAAGCTCAGATCAGCTTATCCGACCGTCCACCAGATGAATGACCCGGCCGGCCATCTGGCCCAGCTCGCGATCGTGGGTGACCATCACTACGGTCTGCCCCGATTGGTTCAATTCGTTCAGCAGGGCCAGTATATCCCGACCGGTTCTACCGTCCAGATTGCCCGTCGGTTCGTCGGCAAAGAGAATCTCGGGTCGATTCATGAGTGCCCGGGCGATGGCCACGCGCTGTCGCTCGCCGCCGGATAATTCCGTAGGGCGGTGCCGCAGGCGGCCCTTCAGGCCCATGCGCTCCAACAGGGAAAGGGCATGGTTGGTCTCGGCGGCGCGGCCTTCAAGCCAGCGCCCCATGCTTCGGCCCACCATCTGCGGCAGCAGCACGTTCTCCAGCACGTCGAATTCCGGCAGCAGGTGATAGAACTGGAAGACGAAGCCGAACGAGGTGTTGCGCAGCTCGTTACGGACCGATTCCCGGAATCGCGGCGGGGCGGCCTTCGCTGCGTCGCGCTTCGCGCCGACATCTGTCTTCCCTGATTGGGCGACCTCGGCGACCACAACCGGGTCGGCATCGCGTCCGACTGGAATCCGCCGTGAGCCTTCCGGCTCGTAAAGCGGCTCAGTGCGAAACCAGGTCTGGCCTTTTTCGGGCACATCCAGCCCCGAAAGCACGTGCAAGAGCGTGCTCTTGCCGCTACCGCTGGAGCCCATGATGGAGATGAACTCGCCGGCTCGAATGTCGAGGCTGACGCCGCGGAGTACCGGAAGGACCGTGCGACCGAGGATGTAGGTCTTGTGGATGTTCTCGCAGCGCAGAAGAGGGGAATTCATCGAATGCTCCCTCCGCAACTGGACCGACAGCGAATAGCGAATAGCGAATAGCGAAAGAACACCCCGAGTGGAGCAGTCGCGCTTTCTGTCTTCAATTCGCTATTCGCTATTCTAAATTCCCTATTCATACCGCAGCGACTCCACCGGCCAGGTTCGTCCGGCCCGCATGGCCGGGAAGGCCGCGCCGAGGATGGATGACGTAATCGAGAGGATGCTGATCGAAATGACATCCGACCATTTCCACATGTCCGGGATCTTGTCGAAGGAATAGGTCTCGGGGCTCCACACCCGCCAGTCGGGGTTGAGCCGGGCGAGCCACTCCTGGATGTCGTTGATGTGCAGCACGAACTGGATGCCCATGATCGAACCGATGACCGCGCCGACCAGACCAATGGCCGCGCCGTAGGACAAAAAGACGGCCGTCACGCCTTCGGCGCTGGCCCCGATGCTCTTCAAAATGCCGATGTCGCGGGTCTTCTCCTGCACGATCATGTAGAAGATGCACAGAATGAGGAAGACGGCGACGGTGCTGATCACGCCGAACATGATGACGACCAGGACTTTTTCTTTTTCAACAGCCGCAATGAAGCCCCGTTGCATTTCTTCCCAGGTCTGAATTTCGACGTTGGCCACCATGTCCATTTCGAGCCGGTCGAGCTCCTGCTTGCGCATGAAGTCGTCCCACTCGGCTTTGATAAGTTCCTTGACCTTGCCGAGCTTTTCGCGATCGTCGCCGAGTGCGTCGTTCAACTTGATCTGAATCTGCTTGCATCGAGCGGGGGTCTTGCCGCCGCCCTCCGCGCGGTCCTCCGGCACCATGGAGAGCAGCTCCTGCAGAATGCCGAAATCGACGTAGACGTTGCGTGAATCGATCTCGTGAATGCCGGTGCGGGAATCGTCTACATATCGAAAGGCAGGCTTCGGCGGTGGCTCGGCTCGCATTGCCCCACCTCGGGTAAGCGGGAGCATCGTAAGAACCGCGGCGCTACCGATGGGATATTCGCGGCGCGAGTATTCGCCTGAGGCCCTGCGATTAAAAATGGTATCACGACCCACAATCACGCCAGGATAAGCCTTGCCTTCGTAGCCCGGTCTGGTTTCGAACTCGTCGGAGGGGCCTGACGAGGGTACTTCGGCGAGCTTGAAAACGCCCGGCCCAAAATATCGATCGCCGGGATTGCGACGGAACTTCTCGATTTCCGCGTCGCGCTCATCGGCCGGTAATCTCGCGAGATAATCCGCGTAGTTCTTTTCCAGTTCCGCCGGTAGCCGAGCAATTCCCTTGTCGTCATAGCCGTACACCGGCTGAGAAGTCTGCTTCGCGAGATCCTGCTTCCCAAATCGAGCGCTATAAAACAGATCGCGTCCAAAGTTATTCACCTTGACATACTCGTCAAGTCGAATGCCCCAAATGGCTACGGCGGTCGTCTTCCGCGTCTCTGCCATTTGAAGCACACCATAGGTATGAATGAGCGGAGTGGCCTCGTGCACAAGTTTGTCGGCCGTCGCCTGCGTTTTCTCGGTACGTTTTCGATAACGGGCGATGAACTCCTTGGCGTCGAGTGAAAGTTCTTCTGCAGTGGGCGGTGGCAGCGTCTTAATGTGATCAATGAACTCCTGGTAATACGGAAAGCCTTGCAGGCCGCCGTCCATCACCAGGTCGCCAAGCAGGCTGTGCGCCTTGGCACGAATGCTGTCCGCAAAGCCGCCCATGACGCTAATCACAATGATCATCATGGCAACGCAGAGACTGACCGCGCCGACCGAGAAGAAGGCGATACGCTTGCGCTGGAGGAGGCGGGACGAGATAAACGCGACATAGAAACGCGGCCAGCCGAGGAAGGCGCACATTCGCCACGCCGCCCACCAGATGACCGATACGACGCCGAGAATACACAGCCAAAGTCCCACGTTGAAAAGGAGCCATTCAACGCGGCTGTAATTGAGATAGTCCACGCCCGCCCACAGCGCCGGAGAAAGCAGGCGGAATGAGAGCGGGAGGACGTCGTCGACGAAATCGTGTCGTTGAACAAACGAGATCGGCCGCCACGTCGCGGTGTAGACAATGGCCCCG
>CAYXEY010000455.1:0-4835 GCA_964464105.1 uncultured Planctomycetaceae bacterium | reverse complement strand
CTGGGCGTATTCGCTGTCGGCAGCGAGCAGGACAATGGCGCGCCTGCCCGCTATTTCCTTCAGCTTGCGGTGAGCAAGGAAGGCTACATCGCCGGCACCTGCTATGACTCGACCAACGACAAGACCGTCCCGCTGACGGGCTCGGTGGACAAGGCCACGCAGCGCGCCGCTTGGAAGATGGCCGACAACAACGACGTGGTCATGGAGACAGGTATCTATAATCTGACCCAGGACACTGCCCCCGCCATGGTCCATTTCGGCAAAGACAGGTCTGAAACCAGGCTGCTGGTGCGCATGGAACAGCCCAAGGATGGCCAGCCAGGCGCAACTGGAGGGACACAATAGGACAAGGCAACGCAGCCCATTTGCTATTTGTTGAAGAAATGAAAGCGGGCGAAGGGATTCGAGCCCTCGACGTCCAGCTTGGGAATCGGCCGGGACCGCTCGCGTTTTCGACTCAGAAACCGACCGTTTTCAGCGACTTAGCGAAATGTCCGCTCTTTCGCACGACTTTGCACCGCGTCGCGCTTCTTAGCGCGGTGTGTGGTTCTTTCGAACAAGAGTGGCCACGTGTGGTAGACCCACGACGTCATTTTGCATGTCACCGAACGGGAAGTGTTTTGAAGTCCATGCATATTTCTCCTCGTACTCTGATCTTGTGCTTGGCACGACTTCCGTCCAAGCCCAATATGAGAATTCTTACTCCTAGATCTAACCTTGACGATGGCCATCGCTGCCGAGCCGAGGTCCGGGTCAAGCCGCGAATGCAGCGTCAATCCAGCGGTGCGATTTGTCCGGCAAATCGATTCGTCGTAGTAACCGCCCCAAACCGCAAAACGCGCGCGTTCATACGGCGACGCTGACGACAACCTGCCGCCTGCATTGCGTGCATTCGCGCCATTCGCGAACCTTGCCCTGACGCGGATGAAGGGTTGCGAGCAATATCAGCTGCGGGCAGCCGCAGGCCCGACAGGTGAGCGGTTGTGGTCGAGGTCGATTCGAATTGATCTCTCCTGGCAATGAATAATCCATCAATTAAGGCCTCTGTGGCCAGGCTTAAATTCCTGGAGAGCGCTCGTGAACGTAGGGTCAGACACCCACCATTGATATGAGCATTTGTTACAAATGCAACGCACCCGATCCGTCTTCGGCTCGGGTCGTTGCACAATCGTTCGGGACGAGCATTGCGGGCATTGGGTTTCCAGATAGCTTTCGTTTGATGGGGTAGGCTTGATCGAGCACCTCGTTCTTAAATGAGATCGTTCGAGAACGAGTGAACATAGTGGTGTATCGCCGGCACTTCCGCTGCAAAATGTCCAAACGGTTATCCCGATGTCAGAGCGTGTACATGTCCCCGGCGTATTATTGCGACGGTCCCACGCGGCTCCCGAAATAGCGGATGCCACGCGGGAGGGGTGTAGATATCGGCGGACGGCAGTCCTCAAAAGCTGCCGTCCGTTTTTTCTTGACGGATCAACCTTCCACTCGGAGCTACTCTTGAAAACCACGGGGTCCAAACAGTCATGGCTCATTACACTCCGAGCCTCCTTCATGTGGGCCGTCCTCTTGACAGGATCCGCAGTCAGCCTCCCTCAAATCGACTCAAATCCGGCGGGTGTTGGCAGGATCTGAACTACGTCGCCCCCGAGTGGCAGCACAAGCGGTTCAGCCGATCGAGTCTCGTACACTGTTGAACGATTTCGGTGTTAATCGAGTCTCACGCGCAGGTGCGTACTCCCCTTCCGCGGCGGTACAATGAGACTTCTCGATGTATGAGACGGCGTGCATCGGCAATCGAATCACAGGCGGAGAATAATCTTGACCACAACACGGCTGTCGAGCTTCCTCGTCGCACTGCTCGCGTTCGGTTTCACGCTCCGGACCGCGAGAGCTCAGACCGACGTCAGCCCTACCGAGGCCCGCGTTATCGCCAAGGAAGCGTATATCTACGGCTTCCCGATGGTGGACAGCTACCGCATCCAGCACGCGTACTTTGTCGATGCCAAGAACCCCGAGTACAAGGCGCCCTGGAACCAGATCCGCAATTTCTCGCGCGTCTTCACGCCCGAGGACAAGGCGGTGCAGACGCCCAACTCGGACACGCCCTACTCCTTCCTCGGCTTGGACCTGCGCGCCGAACCCATTGTGCTGACCGTGCCGAAGATCGAAGATGGTCGTTACTTCAGCCTCCAGCTGATCGATCTCTACACGTTCAACTTCGCTTACATCGGCAGCCGCGCGACCGGGAGCGACGGCGGCAGCTTCCTGGTCGCGGGGCCGGGCTGGAAGGGTGAAACGCCCAAGGGCGTCAAGAAGGTCATCCAGTCGGAGACCGAACTGGTGCTGGTCGCCTACCGCACGCAGCTGCTCAACCCGGCTGACATCGAGAACGTCAAGAAGGTGCAGGCGGGGTACAAGGCGCAGCCCCTTTCGGCGTTCCTCGGCCAGCCCGCGCCGGCCGCCGCTCCGGCGATTCCGTTCATCAAGCCGCTCACGCCCGAGGAACAGCGGACATCGCTCGACTTCTTCAACATCTTGAACTTCACCCTGAAGTTCTGCCCCACCCACCCGTCCGAGACGGAGCTCATGGCGAAGTTCGCCAAGATCGGCGTCGGCGCGGGCAAGATGTTCGACGCCAGCAAGCTCTCACCCGAGATGAAGAAGGCGATCAAAGAGGGCATGGCCGACGCCTGGGCCGACTTCGCGGAGCTGAAGAAGCAGATGGATGCGGGAAAGGTCTCCTCGGGCGACTGCTTCGGCACGCGGGAGGTGCTGAAGAACAACTATCTCTACCGCCTGGCCGCGGCGGTCGTCGGCATCTTCGGCAACTCCAAACAAGAGGCGATGTACCCCCTGTACCTCGTGGATTCCGACGGGCAAGCGCTGGACGGTGCCAAGCACCGCTACACCGTGCGCTTCGCCTCGGGCCAGCTGCCGCCCGTCAACGCGTTCTGGTCGGTGACGATGTATGAGTTGCCGGCAAGCCTGCTGTCGGCCAATCCGCTGAACCGCTACTTGCTCAACTCGCCGATGCTGCCAAAGTTCAAGAAGGACGCGGACGGGGGCCTCACGTTCTACATCCAGCACGAGTCGCCGGGCGCAGACAAGGAGACCAACTGGCTGCCTGCGCCCAAAGGACCGTTCTTTGCAGTCATGCGACTCTATTGGCCCAAGCCAGAGGCGCTCGATGGCGCGTGGAAGCAGCCGCCCCTCACGCGGGTGAAGTGAGCACTCCGCGTCGGTTGCGGTTGAATTGGCAGTCTCACGCCTTATTAGATGAGAGTTCCAAAAGCCACCAGGCAGCGGATTTCTGGTTGCCAATCCCTAACGCCTGCCGAGAATAGTTCTACTGGCGTACCATCACCCTTTATTCGATGAAGTGCTTTATCGAAATGCAAGCGGGGAATGAATGAGGAGTGATAGTCCTTTGGGCTGCTCGACGCCCCATGGCTGAAGCGAATGGTGTCGACGTGATCTTGCTTCAAGCCCGCATGATAGGCAAGCCGTTTCGTGTGATAGGCGAGTGATACGAATCCGGATCAGTGTGCATCCCGGAGCGCATCGCGCAATTCTGTAGCGTGTCCATAATGGTGCCCTCGGTCCCGCGCAATGCAATTGCAATCACGGAATATGGCCGAAAGAACACTCGTTCGCCGCGACTGGCGGATTGGCCTGTAACGTTCTCGCAACTCGAAGCATCAGAGGAAAAGGACGCATAAAGGCTGCCATGAACATCGCGGAAATCTGGAGATATCCGGTCAAGACCACGGCCGGCGAGCAGTTGCAGCGGGCGCGAATCGGGCCGCTTGGCATCGAGGGCGACCGCGTCGTGCATGTGGAGGACGCGAACGGCCGAGTGATCACCTCGCGGACGCATCCGCGTTTCCTCGGTCACAAGGGGTCATTGGGGCCTGATGGCGAGCCACTGGTGGACGGCAGACCGTGGCGCAGTCCGGAGGTTGCAGCCGATGTCGCCGAGATTGTCGGCTCCGGCGCGAGGCTGGTGCGAGATGACGGCGCGGGGCGCTTCGATGTGCTGCCGTTGCTGGTGGCAACCGATGGGGCAATCGCCGCATTCGGCCTCGACCGAAGACGCCTGCGGCCCAACATCGTCATCGGAGGCGTGGACGGCATGTCGGAGCGTGATTGGCCCGGTGCAACACTGCGCATCGGCAAAGTGCTTATCGGCATTCAGGACTTGCGCCTGCGCTGCATTATGACCTCCTACGACCCGGACACGCAGGAGCAGGACCGGGAAATCACCCGCGACATCTACCGCCGCTTCGAAGGCAAGCTTGCGCTCAATTGCTTCGTGTCCGCGGGAGGCGAAATCGCCGTGGGCGACGAGGTCGAATTGGTGCGGAGTTAAACGCTCAATCGTTCGTCTTTTGCTCAACTCTTCATGACCCATTGGCCGTGCAAGCCAGTCAGCAGCCGCAATGATCGTAGCGGCTTGCACATCCATCTAATCGGAGCGTGTAACCACATTCGTGGGGATGCATCCAACAGTGGTATGCATGCGACTCCCGAAGGCGCACTAATGGCGGCCCTGATATTAATCGTATTGTCGCTTTACTTGTGCGTGGGCGCGGTCTTCGGCATTGCTTTCGCCTGGCGAGGCGTGGATCGGATCGATCCAGCGACGCATCGCGCTTCTGCGGCGTTTCGGATACTGATTCTGCCGGGAGCCATCGCACTCTGGCCGATGCTGGCGCTCCGTTGGCGTCGGGCCATGTTGACAAGAGACCCATTATGACGCGGTCGCTCCGGCGCTGGCACAGTCGCTTCTGGCTCACGGTTGGACCCCTGATCGCGATCGGTCTCCTAATCGCGCT
>CAYXEY010000454.1:0-4863 GCA_964464105.1 uncultured Planctomycetaceae bacterium | reverse complement strand
CTTGCTCGAGCACATACCGGTTGCCATCCCAGCGCCAATGCGAGCTCACCCAGAATTCATTCTCGCCTGGTGTGCGCGGCAGTTGCTCCGGCGGCAGCAGCGGAGGCTCCTCCTGCGTAATCAGGGTCGATCGCGGGGATGAGTTGGAATAGACCCTTGATCGCGGCGACCCATCGTCATAGGTCGCGGTGGCCGTCGTCCCCCTGATCTCCGGATCGGTGGCCGAGACGCGCACGATGCGCCGAGGCGATTCGGTATCGTAGGCCGAATTGGCATACGGATTGCTTTCGTAGGTATGGGCCGGCGCCGGCGAGACGCTCGCCGTCGTATTGGACTGATTCGAGACGCCGGTCATTGAATTGTCGGTTCGATAATGAGAACCTGATGAATCGGCAACCGCGCGCTTATTGCCGCTGTTGCTGCATCCAACGCTACTGGCCACGAGCGCCAAGCCCGCAGCGGCTCCGGTGAACCATTTACATTTGCTCGTCATGAGTGATCCTCCTCAACTGTTGGTGTACTCCCGAACGAATGAGTGCGCACGGGCGCAGGCGCCCATTCGGTCAATACCCAGGATGTTCCAAAGGGTCGGCTGCCCCTTTGCTACAGCCGCACGCGACATGTTGCGCCGCCGCCAGAAGGCGGGCGACGCAGAAGATTTTAGCGCCCAGCATCAACCTGGCGGATTAATTCTCTGTTAGCGCGCATTCAGTTGTTGAAAATCCCGTCCGTGTGTCTAATACCACACAAGTCGTTTGCAATGCACGCGATGACTGTTTCTTGAATTGGAGAAACTGACAACTGACAACTGGAACAGAACATGCCCAGCCAACCTCACTTCTCCCCCGCGTTCTTCAAGTTCCTCAAGGGCCTCGCGAAAAACAACTCCCGCGACTGGTTCACCGCCAACAAGAAAACCTACGAGGCGGACGTGAAGGCGCCGATGCTGCAATTTGTTGCCGATCTCAAGCCGAGAATGGCGAAGCTCAGCAAATACATCGGTGTTGACCCCAAGCCGGTCGGCGGCTCGATGCAGCGAATGAATCGCGACACGCGCTTCTCGAAGGACAAGAGTCCTTATAAGACAAACGTCGGCGCGATGTTCCCGATGACCAGCGCGGGCGATTTAATGCTCGGATATCACCTCAGCCTGCAGCCCGACGACAAAGGTCCGCAGATCAAGGCCTACGTCGGCATCTGGGAGCCCGACGGCCCCACGATCGAGAAAATCCGCACCCGCATCATGGTCAAGCCGGACGAGTGGACCAAGGCGGTCGGCGGCACGTTCGCCAAATGTCACGTATTCGAGGGAGAAAGCCTCAAGCGTCCGCCCAAGGTCGGCGACTGCGCGGTGGATGAGAATCACCCATTAATCGACGACCTGAAGCGAAAGAGCCACGCGGCGTGCGCCGAGTTCGATGAGAAAGCGGCCTGCTCGGCGGGGTTCATCGATGAATACATGGAAACCGCGAAGCTCGGCTCGCCGCTGATGGCGTTGCTGTGCAAGGCGACGGGGATTCAATTCTGATTCATCGGCCAACACCGAAAAAGAGCCAGTCCCCAACTGAACCTTGGAGGCATAGATCTCGTATTCACTGCCGGAGCGCGCAACCGGTACGACTTCGACATGCCACGATCGGCATCCAAATTGCGCTCCATCACTCTCGCATTAGCCTGCGTCGTCGTTGCCGCGTTGACGATCATCAGTCAGGACATCGGCATCTGCTACGCCGGACGTTTCTGCTGCTGGTCGATTACTGACGGATTGCTGGTTCTACCAATCGCATCGCCGTTGAATCCGACTTGGGGGCCGTGGGGTTTCTGGATTCAAGAGCCCTGGCGCGGTGGCGGCTCCTTCGCGAGTCAGGCCGGCTGCCGGACTGTTTCGATTCCGCTCATTTTCATCTATTGGGCCATGCTGCTGCGAATTTCATGGCCGACGGTCTGCGCCGCGATGCGGCTGCCGCCGACGGTGCGTGAGTTATTGAAATGGGCCGGAAATCTCGTCTGGATTGGCCTGGCCTGGAGCGCATCGTATATTGACTACAATCTAGCTATCGCTGTTTCAACCGTGATGCTGCCTTCCGTCCTGCTCGTCTTCGCGGATTCACGAAGCCAACGTCGCCTTCGCGCTGACAAAACCCCACATTGCAGGCTATGTAACTACAATCTCACCGGAAACGTCAGCGGCATCTGTCCTGAATGCGGGACAGTGATCTCGACGCAGACCGCAAACTAAAACCGCGAGCGCCGAATCAAAAGCGCGAAGACAGGCACAACCATCGCGATTCCGAGCATGACGAACACGCCACCCAGGAACATCAATTGACCAATGGATTCTCGCATCATTGGGAGAAACGCACTGCCGCGTCATCGTTTACGGGTTTCAAACAAAAAAATGCTGCGGTCCGGAATCTTCCCTATTTCGGACGCCCATACTTGGCAATCGCCCTGCCCGAAACAACTCGCGCTGAGTACGATGTCGTCGCGGAGGCGATCGGATTGCCGACGCGATGTACCTCGCCCAACGAAGGATCGATCAAGCCATGATGACAAACGCACCCCCCGGACAGCGGTCCAGAATGAGCGTCTGCGCGGGATTGCTCCTGTTCGCATGCGCCGCGCCTGCCCTCGCACAAAACAAAGTCGCCGTCATCGGCGGTTTCGTGACCGAAGCCAACGGCTCGCCGGTTGAGACGGCCACGATCGAAATGGTCGGCGGCATCGCCCTTCCGACCATCACGCTCAACAACGGCTTCTACCTGATCATCGGCGTGACGGTTCCGAATCAGAAACCCCTGCTGCGGTATTCCAAAGCCGGATTCATCCAGACGCAGGAGCAGGTGCCGGTACCAAATGAAGACGTCGGTGTTTTTCAAGTCAACACGGTCATGAAGCGCGCCGCCGCGCCTGAGACGATCGATACTTCAACGACAGCCATCGTCTCCGAGGGGGCGACCAAGGCCACCATCGAACCGGGCGACCTGGTCGGCCCCGGTTCCGCGCCCGTAACTGGCGCGGCTGAAGTCTCGCTGACTCCGATCGATCCCACAGGTCCCGAGCTCGGCATCTTCCCCGGCTTGAACGCCACGAAGGGTGGCCAGCCGCTGCTGCTCGAGAGCTTCGCAGCCGTAGAAATCGGCGTGACGGTCGGCGGGCAGAAGGCCCAGATCGCTTCTGGCAAGACGATGCGAATCGAGTTCCCGATCCCCGATGACCAGCAGAGCCAGTTCACCAATGGCCAGGTGGTGACCGATTTCCTATGGTCGCTCAATGAGACCACGGGCGAATGGGAGGAGGGCCTGAGCGTCACTGTGGGCCCGAGCACTGCCGATCCAAACAAGCTCGCCTTCTACGGTGAGATTCCGCACATGAGCCGATGGAATTGCGACAAGCCCGTGACCACGACGTGTCTTAAGGGCAAAGTCGTCGACGCCGTGACCGGCGAGGGCATTCCGCAGGCTCGCATTCAAGCTGACGGCGCCGACTACAACGGCGAAAGCACGGCGATCGCCAATTCATCCGGCGAGTATTGCATCAATGTAAAGCGCGACGCCATGGTGAGGCTATCGGCCAAGGCGCTGGGCTTCGAATCGCAGGTGCTCACGGTCGAAACACCGAATACCGCGCGGGCCTGCGCCACGGGCAATTGTCAGACTGTCGAGAATCTGATGATCGACCCCGTCGGACGCACGGCCTGCATCTCCGGCAACATCTACAACAAGCTCGGCCTGCCGCCGATTCCTCCCGCCATCATTTTCACTGATCAGTTCACCTGGACGCAGACCGACGCAGCTGGTCGCTACTGCATGGCCGTCAAACCGGCTGCGAGTGTTCGCGTGCAGATCGTCGATCCGAGTGCATATCTGATTGACGGCGAGACCGAGGCGACGGAGGTGGTCGTCGCCGTTCCCGATGTGCAGGGTCGCTGCGGACAGTCGGAGGACAACTGCGTGGACGTGAGCCTCGGTGAACCGATTTCACCTGAGGATTTCGAGAATTGCGGCCAATGCGGGACAGGCTTGACGATGCTGTCGTCGCTGCTGCTAACCGCGTTTGCAGGGTTGCGGATTCGCCAGGCAAAGCTCCGGCGCCGCCGCTGACGGGGTCACATGCGACTGGTATCCAATGGGAAACTACCGGTGATGGGACTCGAACCCATGACCTCCTGATCCACAGTCAGGCGCTCTAACCAACTGAGCTACACCGGAAACACAGGGCCGGCGGTCGCTTGTGGACGCCCGCCGGCCGCGAGTGATTTTAGCTGGACCGTCGCCGTGTGCCAACACCGGCGGAATCGCGCTCAAATGAACGGGTTTATCCTGCGATGGCCAGCGGAAGGCCGGGATCGGATTGGGGCATGGAATCGCCGCTTTGCTGCGGCGGATGCGGGCGAACCGCGTGACCGTCGAGGGCCGGATCGGGCCGCCAGCGGGCGACGTTGATCAGCATGCCCACGAGCGCACTGAGGATGATGACGCCCGTGCCTCCGGCAGAGACCAGCGGCAGCGCAATGCCCTTGGTCGGCACCGAGACGGTCACGACGGCGATGTTCATCGCAGCCTGGAGTCCGACGGTCAGGGTCGCGCCGAGGGCCAGCAGCCGTCCGAACTCAGTCGGCGCTGCCAGCATGGCGCGACGGCCCTGCCAGATGAGCGTGACGAAGAGGGCAATCACCATCGATCCGCCGACGACGCCGAGTTCCTCGCAGATGACTGCAAAGATGAAATCGCTTCGAGCTTCGGGCAAATAGCCATATTTCTGAATTCCGCCGCCGATGCCCCTGCCCCACCATCCGCCCGAGACGATGGTGATGAGCGATTGGATCTGGTGATAGCCCTTGCCGCCCGGGTCATTCTCGGG
>CAYXEY010000453.1:0-4874 GCA_964464105.1 uncultured Planctomycetaceae bacterium | reverse complement strand
TCGCTGATCAGCCCGCCGAGCACGATGGTTTCCTTGTCGCGCATGATCACGCGCGTGCTGATTTCTCGCGTCTGGATGCGGGCGACATGCAGGCCGGATGTGCCGACGACGTCGTCGCCCAGCGCGCTGGTCGCGGGATGGACAAGCAGCGTAATCCGTCCGTCGCTCATGATCGTTGGCGTCACTTCAAGCTGCGTGCCCACCGGGATGTAAGTTTGAAACGCCTCGGTGACGGTTCCGAAGTTGGAGACATTGGCGCTGAAAATGGGGTAGCGCTCGCCCACCAGGATGTTGGCGCTGTGATTGTTGTAGACCAGCATCCGCGGATTGGCGAGCAGACGAATGGCCGTGTCGTCCTGGTTGGCGCGGAGCATGGCGGTGAGCCGCGACAAGTCGATCGTGCCGAGGGAAAGCGGGTTGGCCTGGTAGGGCAATCCCTGCGGGTTGTAGCGAATCTGATCGCCCGGGGCGAAGCCGGCGCGATACCGCAGCGGCAGTTCATGATTCAGAACGGGGCCGCTGACGAGGGCCTCGGCGTTCCAGTCAATGCCGAGCTGCCGCTGCAGGTTGGTGCTCATTTCCACAATGCGGGCTTCGATCAGCACTTGAGGAGGCAGCCGATCGAGGTCGGCGACCAGCGACGCGACGATCTCTACTTTTTCCTGAATGTCGGTAACGACCAGGGTTCGCGAGTTGCGTGCGGAAGCGCCTTGCGAATTGCCGCCCGGCCCATTGGCCTGGGTTCCATTGCCTGTCGTGCCCGTGTTTGATCCGCCATTTCCATTGCTGAAGCCGCCGCCGTTCGAGCCCGAGCTGTTCATGTCGCCAGACAGGCTGTTCAGCGTGCTTGTGACATAGGTCACGTCGCTGTTTTCGTTCAACACGGTCATCTTGCCATTCTTGGTGAGGACATGCTCAATGGCGTCCTTCACCCGGGCTGCGTCCTGGGCCTGCAACACGAATGCACGGGTGACGAGCACCGGTGGCGGACCGTTCACTTCAGCCGGCGGCATGCGCGTAATCGTGACCACGCCCTCCTCAATCGCATAGCGGAGGTTGTTATTGACCGCGATCGACTTGAGGGCCACGTCGACCGGCACGTTATCGAGATGAACCGAAACGTTTCCTTCGATGTCCGGACCAATGATGAGGTTCACGTTGCCGCTCTGGGCGATGAGGCGCAATGCGTCGCGAATCTCGCTCTTGGCCAGTTCGAGACTGATAGTGGGACGGCCGTTGGACGACTTTGCAGGCGCGTCGTTGGCCAAAGCCGGCCGGGCGAGCGCCGCCGCCAACATGGAGAAAAGGATTGGCCTGATCAACTTATTCATTATTCTCTCCCGAGCGGCGGATGGTCGGCAGCTCCGACCCCAGTTCGTATATGTAGTGCCAGCTTCCTGACGCGATGACCAGCTTGTTCTTGTCGATCGCCTTGACGGTGAAAGGTCCTTCGACTGAATCGCCGACCGCAACGATTCCGGATTTCAGAATCGCCCGGTAAGTGTTTCCGACTCTCGAAGCCCCGGAAAACCCGATTTGAGGCGGCGTCAACGGGGCGCTGTCGTGGTTCGGCTGCTCTTCGGTGGCTTCAACCGCGGCCTTCTTCAAGTCGAGGGCGACCTCAAATGGGTTTCGACCCCACGGGCGCTCCTCGAGCGAACGCTGCTTTTCCCATACCGCGGCGAGCGGGTCGGGCATGTCTGGCTCCGGAAGCGATTCCGTGGCCTCGTCCTCAACCTGGCTCGCCTGGGCGGATTCCGGCATGTAGTCCGTAATGATGACATAGACGCGCCAGACAAGAACGACGCTGGCGACGCTAAGCACCATCACTACTTTGCGGGTTCGGGCATTCATAATGGCTGACCCTCCTCCCGCAGCCGGGTTTCCTGATACGATTCCACGGTCACATCAGCCCGCAGCATCGGCTCATTCTTTTCCGATCGATAATCAGTCGCCGTCAGAATGAAATCGACCACGCGCACCGGCAGCCGCTGTGCGGCGCAGTGCTTCATGAACTCGGCGATCTGCTGGTACGAACCGACCAGGGCCACTTGATACCTCGGGAAGACTGACGACTGCGCCTTGTTTAAGGCGTGTCCGGTGGTGCTGGGCTGATCGATCGGTTTGATTTCGAGGACGCTGGCTCCCACGCTCCGCGTGTTCTCACTGATTTCCGCCACGACCAGGTTCGGCTTGCCGCATTCAACAAAGCGTGCGTCGAGATCCTTTTTTCGCTCGAGCAGCGATGTGGCATACTCCGGTGGATGAGTGGACTCGCGCACGGACTGCGCGGTCTCGCTCAAGGCAGTGCCGAGCAAAGTTAATCGGCGAATCGACTTCCCCGCATTGTGAAAAGACGAGATGGCAAAGGTCGACGCGGTGATGACCAACCCGACCGCAGCGACGAATGCACCCCAATTCGGCAGATAACGCTTAATCGAATTCACGGCTGCTTCCTCCCCGGCTCGCGAGGATGTGCGAGAGTGATTTCCACGGCGAGCGTGCCGGCCAGTCCCGCGGCCTTGCGGCTCACGCCGCGATTGGCGCTGACGAGGCGAACCCGCGAGCAGAATGGGCTGTGATCCAGGAGCAGAAGCGTCTGCTCGACAATTTTGTCGAATCCGGGACTGTGCGTGGAGCGATGCACGTCGCCGGTCAGGGTCAGACGGGGCTCGCCGTCCACCCAGTGAAGGGCAAAATGCGTGACCTGTAATTCCGAAGGCAGCAGCGTTGAGATTTCCTTGAATACGCCGACCCACAATGGCGAGTAGCGCTCGAATCGTTTGAGGCGCTTTTCCATGTCGTCGGCAGCCGCCTTGAGCGCGTCGATTTTCGCGCTGGACGCCAGTTGCGCCTGCATCTGCGCCATGCGGCCTTCCTGCTCGGCGAGCCGCGGCTGGAGCTGGGCATTCACATGGGAAAAGAGCGTGCCGAAAATAGTGATCACCGCCGCGAAGATGGGGCAGGCCATGGTCAGGGTCCGCCGGATGCGTTCGATGCGAATACTGTTTCGCGTCTCCGGTGGAAGCAGACTGGGCAGATTGTCCAGGTGCATCGACGCACCTACGACTGCGGCCAGGCCCGCGATGGCCGAGGCTTCGGCGGCCGGCGTCGGCTGCACCCGGTCCGCCAGCCAGTCTTCGCGCGTTGTCTTGATGGTGAGTCGCTCGGTCAGCGTTTCGGCGAGACCGGGTATTTCAGCGCAGGGACCGACCAGCTGGAGCTGAGTCGAGTCACCGCTCATCTTGGCGCCTGCGAAGGTCAGCCATTGCGTCAGTTGCTTGGCAAGCTTTTGCAGCACCGGCTCGAGGAGCGGCAGCAACCGATCGCCCGAGACGTTGATGGATTCAATGCGAAGGTTGGCGGCGGGAATGCCGGTGTTCGTGCGGATGGCCAGGGCCTGCGCGACATTCAGTTGTATGACCTCGTCGCCGGCGATGATCGGCCGCATGATCGCAGTGGTGAGGTCGGCGCCGCCGAATGCGATGTCGGCCGCGACAGTCGGTCGTCCGTTGCGAAGCACGATCAACGTGCTGAAGCGTTCATCGATGTAGAGATAGCAGGAGAACCCCGTCTGGGTTCCCGTCGCATCCGCGGCCAGTCGAGTCATGGCCACCGGAGTCGCCGACATGGCCACGAGGTTCAGACCGGCGTTGCCGATGGTCTCAACCGCGGCCTTTGCGTGGGCGCGAACGACGGCGCTGGCGGCAACGTGAATCTGGTCGGTTTGCTCGTCGCCCAGGGGCAGCGGCTTCTCAACCGCAATGACCGCGTCGGCAGCGGCGAAGTGAATCTGCTGGGAGAGCTTGATTTCGACGGCCTGCCGCAGGGCGGTGCCTTTCAGCGGCGGCATTTCATAATACTGGCAGGCGACCGTCGAGCCGCCGAGCAGGCAGATGGCGTCCAGATCGGTCCAACGCCGTTCGCGAACGGCCTCGGTCAGAGCTTCCGCCACGGTCTCGTCCGCGAATGCGGTGACGTCCTCGCCCTGTTTCGTGGCGCGGATCACGAACGCATCGCGAATTTCCGGCGCGGTCTTTCCATTGATGAGCCGACAGATGCGAATCTCATCGCCGACTGTTTGGATGTAAATGGTTCCGCGTGAAGTTGACATCCGTGTCCATCCGTCCCGTTTTTTTCGATCCGTCCGCGTTCTTCCGCCTCATTGCGGTGAACGCCTCGAGGCGCCTACTCCGTGGTGGCCTCCAGCGACCGCTTGTACGTCAGCCAGGTTCCGGTCGCGGTATAGACCTTTCCGACGACTGAAACGCTGAATGAGCCGCTGGCCAACGTCGGGTCGTCGGCCGCATTTCCATTGTTGGATATCGAACCAATAGTCCCATCACTATCGATATCGCTGTTCTGATTCACCTCACGAATTGCCAGCTCGACACCGCTTTCGGCGGCATAAAATGCGCCGTTGCTCCGATAATGCGCCAAATGAGAATGTGACCCCACGGCCGTCATCTGAAGGACGGTCAGCGTCATGGTCGCGATAACCATCAGGGCGGTCACAAAGGCAACGAGTGCAGCGCCACGGCGGCCCGGTCGATTGAGTTCTCTCATGGCGCGGCCACCTCGTTCATGAAGGCCCGAAGATATATGGATGACTGCAAAGTCACGGTCTCGGTTGAGCGAGCGACGGTCAGGCTGACCTTGATCAGCCGAACCGCCTCGCGGTTGCCGGCATTCAACGGAGTCGACGTCAGGGCCGTGTTGGTCTTGTCGTAGTAGGAAAACGTGAGCGCGGTCGCCTCTTTAACGATTGGATACCAGTTGGTTCCGCTATTCGTAGTCAGTTCGATCGTCGCGCTGGTCTTTCGAATCCCATACACGCCCCAGCGCAAGTCTGACGTATTCTCCGTCGAGATCTG
>CAYXEY010000452.1:0-4885 GCA_964464105.1 uncultured Planctomycetaceae bacterium | reverse complement strand
AGCACGGCGCCTGCGCCGCCGGAAAGCGGTCCGGCCGTCTTCGGAGAAGGAATGTTCTGATGCGACTCGTAGGCCGGCGGCTCTGAAGACATGCGGAGTCTCCCTTCGGCGGGCCGAGGTTCGAAGAAAACGACATCGGCGCTGTGCCGCCTGCAATGATACCGATAGCCCCCCACTCCCGCCAAACGGCGAGACGTCATTTCGTGCGAATCAATCAGGTCGCGGCTTGGGAAGCCTCGCCCTACGGCCCGACCACCTGCTGCACGAACCCGGGCACATCGGCGGAATTCACCACGCCATCGCCGGTGTAATCGCCGCCGAGCACGTTACAGGTGGAATGGGTCGCGGCATAGGCGGCGGAGTCGGTGGCCGCCTTCGTAAACGCGGCGGTATCCGCGCCATTGACCACGCCGTCGCAATTCAAATCGCCCTTGCCGCAGGCCGAGGTCACGCCCCGGAAGGTGGGCACAAAGCCGGGGAAGACCACGCCGAGGTTGGAATTGCCCAACCGGTTCTGCACGACCTCGGCCAGCACGTCGCGGAAGTCGATGGTCACCTGCAGGTCGCGGCCCTCGAAGAGCTGACCCGGGGCCAGGCCCGGCCACTGGGTGAGCACGCGTCCGCCATCGATGCCGGGCCCCATGACGAACATCACGTTGCCGTGGCCGTGATCGGTGCCGAAGCTGCCGTTCTCCAGCGGCCGGCGTCCGAACTCGGACATGACGACAACTGTCACATTGCGTCCGTTGCCGGCGAAGATATCGGCATGGAATGCGCCGAGACCCGCGCCGAGGCTGGTCATCAGGTTGGCCAAGGTGCCCGTGGTCGAGCCCTGGTTGTTGTGGGTGTCCCAGCCGGCGACATCAATGGCGATCGCCTCGACGCCGATGTCGGCCTTGATCAAGGCGGCTGTCGTTTTCATGGCATAGCCGAACGAGCCGGTCGGATAGGCCGCATCGCCCGCGGGAACGTAGCCGGCGAAGTTGATGGTGTTGAGCAGATTAATGGTTGACTGCGTGTTTTGTGCAGCGGCGCGAAGCGGATCGCTCACCAGGGCATACGCACTTTGTATGACCGCGGCGCGAGCAGACGCGCTGGTGGCGCTGCCGGTCAGTCCGAAAGTGTCAAGATCGGGCACGGGCAGCGAGAGCGGCGCGCCCTGCAATGTTCGCTGCAGGCCGTAGCCAATGCCGATGCCGCGAACAGTCGAGTTGGGATTCTGGGGCGGCGCGGTGGCCAGGTGTCGCCCAAGCCAGCCGGTGAAGAGCGCGGGATCAGCCGGCTTTCCGACTTCCATGAATCGCTGCGCATCGAAATGCGACCGCGAGGGATCGGTCGAACCTGTCGCATGAACCACCAGCAGGTGCCCGGCCTGATAGGCCGGCATGAGCATGGCGAATTGCTGCGGGAAACCGAACTGCCCATCCAGATCAATCGCGGCGAAGGGGCTGCCGCTGTCAGGCTGCGGAATAGCGAGTGTGGGCCGCATGCTGTAGTAATTCGCATCGGTGAACGGCGGGCACAGGGTCAGCCCGTCCGATGCCCCGCGCAGAAAGATCGACACGATGATGTCGCGATTGGAGCAGTAGTCCTGCGCCAGGGCCACGCGCGGCATCCAGGCCGGCAGCGACAGGGCCACGGCTGAACCGCTTGTGGCGGCCATGAATTGCCGGCGGCTCAGTCGGCGATACTCCGGACATCCGCAGCTTTCAGATTCGTGCATGAGGGCACTCCTCGTGAATGAGTCGAAGGTCTAAATCCACTGGAAACTCGGCATGGACATGGCCAGCCCGACGGCCTCGCGCTTTTTGGTGGTCGAGGGGTTGTTGGGTAGCAGGTAATTCAGAATCAAGTTCTTCTCAGCCGGGTCCATGCCGCCGCTGAAGAACGCCTGGTCGATGCGATCCATCACCTGCTGGGCCGTGGTCAAACCAGCGAGCAGCACGTTGATGTCCACGGCCACGCCCGACACGTTCAAGTTCATGACCGAGGCGCCGAAGTTCCACCGCGGCAGGATCAGGCCCACCCAGGCATCAAGCGTCTCGGGATAGCCGTCAGGCGGACTCCAGGAAAAAGGCAACTGGCCCGCGCCGGTGAGCTGCGTGCGCAGGGCCGAGGTGGTTGTGATCGTGGCCCCGCCTGCGCGCATGAAAGAGACAAAGTTGTGGAATGGACGCTTGTATTTTTGCGGCGCCGTGGCCCAATCTTCAGTCAGGAAAAGCGTCCGCAGCATGGCCTTAATGTCGCCGCCGGTGGATTGATAGGTCGCGGCGACGGCATCCACGAGCGTCTGCGGCGGATTGTCGCCCCAGAAGCGGACACACAGCTTGCGGGCGATGAACTGTCGTGTGCTCGCGTGATTGGCAAGGATGTTGAGGACCAGATCGCCGTCATTCTGCCCGCCGTTTGCGGGAATGGCCTGGCCCAGCACGACTTTCGCCCCCTGATCGTGCTGACTGTTGTTGTAGCGGAAGGTCCAGCGAATCTCCTGGGGATTGGCGGTCGTGCCCCAAATTTGCCAGCCCGTGAAACACCGCGCGACTTCCTGAACGTCCTGCTGGGTGTAACCACCGGTGACGCCCATGGTGTGAAGTTCAAGCAACTCGCGGGCGTAGTTCTCATTGGGGTTGCCCGCGGTGCTGGTGATATTGTCGAGGTAAAAGAGCATCGCCGGACTGTGAGCGCTGGCCGCCAGCAATGCAGGGAACGTGCCCAGGGCGTTGGCGCGAATGACGTCGCGGTCGTCAATGGTCTTGTAGTATTGATCGTTGCCGTTGTTGATGTCGATGTTGAAGTGGTCGCCCCAGAATTCGACCATGCGCTCGAACAGTTGTCGCTTGCTGAAGACCGCACGGAGAATCGCGGCTTCGATCAGCTCGTTGCGCACGTTTCCGCCCTGCAGCCCGATCAACTGGTAGGGCTGCATGGTGAGCGTCGTGTAAGGTACAAGCCGGGCGTCCATCGCCGCATCGTCGATGGCGGCTGGATTTAGATGATATTCTAGATAATCCTCGAATCCGAGCGAGTCGGCGAGGGCGATTTCGGCTTCAGTCCGACCAAAGGTAATGCGATCGACCAGCCAATGGGTGGACGACCCGGGCGGACCCGCGCGGGCCGGCCTGGCGGTCAGCGCCCCCACCAAGGCCCCACCGAGACTCATGAGCAGCTTTCGACGGGAGAGCGGCCCCATTTCCTCTTTCGCTGCCGTCGGTTCAGCAAGCCGATTGACCCATGCCGCGAGTTCGGACATTTGACTGCTCCGAATGTTCAAAGGAAATCGCAGGGAGGTTATCAGCCCTGCCTGATGGAATGCACTCCGCCACTCCCACCGACCAGCCGTTCGAAGGAGTCCCTCTGGAGACCCAACGCCGCTGACATCGCCGTATTGCCCAGTATTGCGAGACGGTTCTCGCGGCGGCTTGAATGAACCCAACCCACGATCCAATCTTACTCCATGGTGAACTGTCTCAGTCCAGCAATTCGGGGATTTTGCGAGGAAATCCGAGCACTGTGCCACAGCCGACAGTGAGTCAGCGCGTGTACTCGGATTAAGCACCAGCCCAGGACGGGCCGGCTCCAATAATTGGGATATCAGTCCATGTAACCGAGGTTGCCGAGGCGCTCGGCCACCTCTTCAAGTTGCGATTCGCTGAGCACGGGCGTGTCGCGATCGTCCATTCGGCGCTGCTGCGGCGGCTCGAACTCGTATTCGAGCGGGCTGTCGAACAACTCAGTCAGCACGCGGCCTTCCATGTCCTTGGGCACGCGCTGTCCGAGACCGGCAAGGAGCGTGGGTGCGATATCGGCGATGTGCGAACGGAAACGCTTGCCGCCACTGGCCACGCGCGGGCCGCAGGCCGCGAAAACGCCATCCAGCCGATGCGTGCCTTCGAGTCGTTGAAGCGGTATCCAGCGAACCGGGTCCGTGCCGCGAATCTTCTTGACCACGGCCAGACCCTGAGCCGGTGCCAGCAGCAGATCGGGCATCCAATCGTGTTCGCGGCGGTCGCAGTCGTACAGCTCCTCGGTGATAAATACGTCCGTAAAAATCTGCATCGGCTTGCCGTCGCGATCCTTGCATTTGGCAGCCAGGAGCTTCGAGCGAATCTCGGCCCGAAGGCGCTCGTAATCCCCCGGCTCAACAATGCCATGCGGCTGGCGGCCCTTGAGATTGATGTAGAGGAAGCCGTAAATGCCGGCGTGCAGCACGCAGGCCCGCGTCCGCGTCCAGTCGAAGGCCAGGTCGTGCTCGAGATTATTCATGGCCGAGGCCAGCGAGCCATTCTTGCGTTTCGATAAGCGGCTCAGCCACGCCGATCCCCGCGCTTTTGCCCGGCTGACAGCACTGCGCATGCCGAGATAGCCCCACTCGCGAAGCAGCAGGTTCGGCTGGGCCTTGCCGTCGAGGCTGCCGTGGCCGTGATCCGACATGATCAAAATCGTGGCATCGTGCTCGTCGGCCAGTTCGCGGAGCTTGCCCAGCACCACGTCCAATCGAGCGAAGCACTCGTCGGTCATCCCGGCCCGCTGCGGATCTATGTCGCGGGTGCGCTTGTCGAGGTGCTTCCAGGCCTTGTGCTGAAGGTTGTCCACCAGCTTGAACAACACCATCATCACGTCCCAACCGTACTTGTCGCCGCAGAAGCGGGCCAGCTCATAGCCTCGATCGAAGCTCTGGCAGATGTAATCGAGGTTTTTCTTGAACAGATCCAACCCGCCAGTCGCCGTCCGCTCCCACTTCTTTTCGTGGGTGTAATCGGGGTAACGGGCCATCAGCTCGGCCTGCAAATCGCGCGGGTGCGTAAATGGTTGCCCCGGCGGCGTGTCAAAGCCGCTGATCATGAACCCGTTGACCTCCTCGGGCGGGTAGGTCATGGGCACGTTG
>CAYXEY010000451.1:0-4896 GCA_964464105.1 uncultured Planctomycetaceae bacterium | reverse complement strand
CATGTCTCTCCAGGCCTCCTGCCCCCAGAACCATGGTTACTCCACGCCCGCCCTGACAAGGTCCTGCAGCCGCACCACGCCGGCCGGCCGCTGACCATCCTCCGAAACGACCAGAACCGTGATCTGGCTCTCCTTCATTCGGCGAAGGCACTCGACCGCCAGCAGGGTCGGCTCCACGGTCGAGCAGCGCACCTGCGGCTCGTCCGGCGCCCGGCGACTTTGCCGCCAGGCCTCGCCCGCAGTCAGTCTTGCGGGCTGATCGCATCGGGCCAGCAGCCGGCGAAGGTCGCCATCTGTGAATACGCCGAGCAGCTCGCCGGAACCTTGTACCACGCAGGCCATACCCAGTCGCTTCGCCGTCACTTCCAGCAGCAAATCGTTGAATCGGGCCGACATTGCGACAATCGGCATCTCCTTGCCGCCGTGCATTACGTCGGACGCCCGCAACAGCAGCCGCCGTCCGAGTGAGCCGTCCGGGTGGTACTGGGCGAACTGGGCAGAAGTGAATCCACGGGCATCCAGCAGGGCCATCGCGAGGGCGTCGCAAAGGGCCAGCGATGTAAGCGTGCTGGTGGTCGGCGCGAGCGCCAGCGGACCCGCCTCCGGCCTGCCCGGTATGTGCAGCACGATGTCGGCCAGCTCTGCCAGCGGCGACGGCTCTGGAATGCAAATTGCAATGACATGCCCGGCCAGGCGTCGGAAGTGTCCGACAAATCGCACCAGCTCTTCGGTTCGGCCGCTCCGGGACAAAGCGATGAGGCCGCTCTTGCCGATGCCGGTCACGATGACCTGGTCTTTGCAATCCAAGAGGACGCGAATCGCGCGGTCGAAAGAATCGCCGAGCATGCCGATCTGTTCGATCAGCGCGTCGGACTGTTCCTTCAGGAACGCCTTCGCCAATGAAATGGACTCGCCCACAGACGAACCCAACGGGGCATGACGCCCGGGTGTGCCGAATGGGAAGGCATCCAAACCTTCCTCCATCGATTCTAACGGATCAGTCGCGGCGAATCAATGAAATCGTGGGCGCAATTTCCGCCTGTGTCGCGAGCGTCAGCTCTGGATGTGCGTCTAAGTACGGTTCGGACCGCAGCTTCAACGCGCCGGCGGATTGTTCGGATCGTCTTCGTCGTTCGTCCAGCCTAGGTTGTCATCGCCCTCCTGCTGATCGAACTCGTTGTCGAGCGAGAGACCGTCGTCGAGACCGTAATCGGGATCGAGTTCGACGTTTTCGCCGAGACCCGCGATCTCCTGCTCCGCCACGCCGGCGTTCGGATCGCCCGGACGGGTCTGCGACTCGATCTCCATCTGGTCGAGGTCGTCACCCAGGGCCAGCCGATCATCCAGCCGCACGTCGCCCACCGCCTCAATCTGTGCGGCGATGTCGTCGTCGCTGCGGATCGATGCGAGATCAACCACGGCGTCATCCGGCTCGGGCTCGCGCTTCTCTTCGGCAATCTGAGGCGCGGCCACGGCCACGGAAGCGGTAGCGGCAGCGGCAGCAGCGGCGGCTCCGCCACCCGGCTCAAGCCGGCGTGCCGGTTCGACATCCTCGCCGTCTTCGCGCTCGTGGTACTCGTAGAACTCGCGGTAGTGCTTGCGGAAGTAGCCGCCGGCACGGGTTTCGACCATGTTCAACACGGCGCCGAAGATGCGGGAATTGATGGCTTCGAGTTGCGACCGGGCGCGCTGCAACGCGCCGCGCGAGGTCGAGCGATACTGGCACACGAGTAAGACGCCGTCGACCGCGCCGGCCAGCACCATCGCATCGCTGACCAGCAAAACGGGCGGGCCATCGAAGATCACCTGGTCGTAACGCGAGCGGGCGTCCACGACGAGATCGCGGAGGTAGCTGCTGCCCAGCAACTCGGCCGGATTGGGCGGCGTCGGGCCTGAACCGAGCACATCGAGACCGGGAATCGCGGTGCCGGTCACCAGGTCGGAAAGCCGCGACTGCCCAATCAGGATGTTCGACAGACCCTCCTGCCGAATCTGGGGGAAGATTCGCGGCAACGCTGCCCGGCGGAAGTTCGCATCAATCAAGAGCACACGACGACCCGAAAGCGCAATCGCGATCGCAAGGTTGGTGGCCACCGTGGTCTTGCCGTTGCCGCCGCTCGGGCTGCTGACCATGAGCACGCCCTGCTGCTCAGCAGGAGCGCTGAAGAACAGGTTCGCGCGCAGTTGGCGGAATGCCTCGGCGACGATCGAATGCGGCGCATCAATGCTTGCCGTCTCTACCCGCTCGATCTCGATTTCATCGTCCTGACTGGTCGGAATCGTTCCCAACACCGGAATGCCGGCCTGTCGGGCGATGTCGCGCGGCGTGCGAACCGACTTGTCCATGATGTCGAGAAGCAGAGCAAGTCCGACGGCGACCATGAATCCCAGAACCGTGCCTGCTGGAATCATCAGTTCCCAGCGCGGAGCGGACATTTTCTTGGGCGTTTGGGCACGCGAGTCTACATTTATCCGAATTTGCTTGGTCTGGCGCAGCTGCATGGCCACGATGTCCTGCTGCATGGTCAGCGTTTCAAGTCGCGTGCGCAGGCTGTCACGATCCTCCAGGAGCCGCAGGTACTCGGCCATCTTGGTGTCTTTGTCGCGTTGCTCGGCCTTGACCTTGGCCAGGCTGTCGTTGGCCTTGAGCAGCATCTCTTGCGATCGAAGGTAGCTCTGCTGGGCCTGGGAAAGCTGCTGGTTATTGAACGTCAACGTCTTGACCGCTGTTTCCTCATCCAGCCGCTGCTTGGCAACCTGATACGACTGCTCGAGATTCACGACAGCCCTGTGCTTGCTGCCGTATTGCTGCCGGGCTCGGCGCAGGGACTCTTCGATCTGCTGAACATCGGCCTCGTATTGAGCCAACAACCGGTCATTCGACAGAAGAACCTGCAATTCGGGCGAGAGCGGCATGGACTCGGGCGTCATGTTCTGCAACTGCTCCCATAGCGCCTCCTTTCCAAGGGCATCCAACTCCAGCTCGGTCACGATGGCCTCAAGCGTTTGCAACTTTTCATTGGGCTCAGTGCCCTGGCCCAGCACTGACCAGGTCGATCGAAATTGCAGAATCTCAGCGTTTTTTGCGACGAAAAGATCCTGAGCGTCATTCTTCTCTTTGGTTAAATTGTCATTGAGAACACGGATTTCCTTCTTCTGCTGATCCTCGCGCAAGAACAAATATTTTTCGACAACGGTATTGACCAGCGTGGGCACCTCGCTGGGAATCTTCCACGAGGCGCTGACTGTGAAATAACTCGACTGCCGAATCGGCGACGCAGTGATGCAGTCGTCAAGCAAGTCCTCCATGGTGACCTTGCCCTTGTCGAACTCAATCGTCGCCTCCCGGAACCAATTCGTAGCCCGCAATTGAGGGTCATCCAGGGCCTTGGTCAAGACATCGGGACTCTTCAGAAACAGCGTTTGATTGGTGACCGCGCGGGACTGCTCCTCTTCGGTCATCTTCTCAGACCGGAGGGGATCGCTGAGATTAATGGGATCGACCGATTCGACACGCAGCCAGGCCATGGCCCGGTAGCTCGGCCGGTACTTGGCCCAGAAATAGGTGCCCGTAATGGTCGCGCCAATCAGCAGAATCCAGACGAGGATGATCATGACCAGGCGCTGGCGAATGACACGGAGAATATCCGCGCCGGCCATCGATGATCCGCCGGGAGCGCCCGGAGCGGTGATGCGCGGACGGCCTCCTACGGCCATGCCGCCGCCCATGCTCGGTGTCGCTGCTGTGAGGGTCGTCATTTAGTACATCCTCGCTGACTCAGTGCTTCATTCCCCTGCGGGCGCGGAATCTGGTTGCGTCAATCGTTCATTCCCGCCGGGTTGAGCGGACCGCGTGACGGCTTCCAATAACGAATTCACGGTTTGCTGGTGAATGCGTTGGGCCCGTTCAAGGGCGGCCTGACTGCGATTCACCGCCGCCATCAGCTCAGTAAGAGTCATTCCGCGTAATCCCGAGAGCTGCTCGGCCGCCTGCTCTTCGTGCATTCTGATTCGCAAATTGTCTCGATTCTCAATCAGGCGCAGATATTTGGCCAGTATTGCGTCTCTTTCCCGCTGCTCCGACTTGACTAGAGCCAACTGATCCTGTGCTTTGCATAGCATTTCTTGTGATTTGAGAAAGCTCTGTTGCGCCTGCGAAATCGTCCGGTTATTGAACGCCAGTGTTTTTACCGCGGTCTCTTCATCAACCTTCGTACGTGCAACCGCGATTTGATGCTCAAGTTGGCTGACTCTGCCGGGATCGTCGACTCCAACTGTCCGGGAAATTTGCAGTTCTTCCTCCAATGACCTAAGGCTCTCGGCCAGCGAAAGTAGTTGCGGGTCAGCTGCGAGTTCCGTCCTCAGTTCTGGGGTCTCAGGCATGGTTTCGGGCGAGCGAACCTGCAGCACGCCCCAGAGCGCTTTCTTGCCCAGGAAGTCCAACTCAAGCTCGGTCACGATGGATTCCAGCGTCATGAGCTTTTCATTTGGCAACCGATCGTGGGCACTCACCACCCATGTCGATCGAAACGTATCTATCTTCCGCTGTGCGTCTGCCAACTGCTCCGCGAGCGGAACTCCCGTTGGCGCAACAATCGCCTGAGTGGCCTGCGCCTGGGTCGGACACGCAACCGAAAAAACCGTCAAAAAAAATGATAGGTTCATGCGTGTTTGCCTCCGCAACTCACTCTTTGACGCGGCGACGCCGCCGAATCAGCCATCGAACCCAAAGCAACTGACCTGACCAATCGGCTCTGATCTCGATCGATCAATAGACAGACCCCGTCAGTCAGAACTACTCGTTTTTGCGCGTCGACCTCACTCAACGAGTCAAATCGCGAGCCGTTTCTGCCCGTGACGCGCCGAATCGACGCCTTCGCATACAACCGTCAAAAC
>CAYXEY010000450.1:0-4905 GCA_964464105.1 uncultured Planctomycetaceae bacterium | reverse complement strand
CATCGCGCACGGCTTCCTTGACCGCCGCTTCATTCTGCCCGCGGCGCTTGATGATGACCGCGAGGATGTTCGCGACCGGGCTGTCATTGGCCTTGCACAAATCGATGGCCCGCTGCGGATCGCGCGATGCGGCTTCAACGCTTTGCATGAATTGGGGTGGAATGACCGCCTTGCGGCGCAGGGTGATCATCCGCTCGACGATGACCGTGAGGGCGGTCAGCGAGCAGAGCACGATCACGAGAATGGTCGGGCCGCCTTTTACGACGAAGTCCCAGACGGATTCGATGCCGGCGATTCCCGCGGCTTGCGATGTGGCCTGGGCCAGCAAATGCGGCGTTTCGAGCAGATTCAAGACATTCATATCAATCTCCGAACGAACGGTCAGCCGATCAGGCGATGCAATTCGCGATGCTCATTACTCGGTGGACTTGGTGTCATCCTTGCCGGGCAGGGCCGTGGCGACGGGCGCGGCATTCAGGCGCTGACGGGCCAGGGCCGCCCAGCGCGTGTCCTTGTGTTTATCAACCACCTGGGTGAATTGCGTGCGGGCCTCCGAGGCTTTTTCGAGCTTTTCGAAGCAGCGCCCGGCTTCGTAGAGCGCAGCGGCGCTCCACTCGGGATAGTTGTAGAGAATGTCGACCTTGAGCAGCTCGCGGGCGGCGGCCACGTACTCTTTGCGGGCAAAAAGACATTCGCCGATCTGGAACTGGGCCCGCGCTGCGGTGGGGCCTTTGTGCTTGTCGATGACCAGGCGGTAGGCTTTCATCGCTTCGGCGTGTCGATTCTGATTTTCCTCCGCCCAGCCGATGCCGAATTGCGCCTGGAATGCCAGCTCATTACTCCCGAAGCGCTCCAGGTAATCGGCGAAGGCTTGCCGGCTTTCGGGCCAGCGCTGCAGCGTGGCCAGCGTCTCGCCGAGTCGCAGCAGGGCGGGACCGCAGGCGGGATCATCGGGGAATTGCTCGGTCACGCGCTTGAGCTTCGCCACAGCAGCGGCGGGGTTGCCTGCTTTGACCAGGGCCTCGCCGCAGAGGGCGTTGGCTGACGCGATCTGCGAACTCTTTGGATGCGACTTCAGAAAGCTCGTGAAGCCGTCAGCCGCTTCGGCGAACTTGCCCTGCTCGTAATCGCAGACTGCGATGCGATAGGACGCTTGTTCGGCGATTGCAGGGTCGGCGGATTCGTCGAGCTTGATGCGCTTGAGCAGTTCGCCGGCGGCGGCGAAGCGCTGGGTTCGCATTTCAATGTCCGCCAATTCCAACGCGGTTTGCGATGCGAGCTGCGCATCCGGTGAATCGAGCAGGGACTTGTAGATCGGCACGGCGTCGCTTTCGCGTCCGCTGGTGCGCAGGCACCAGGCCTTTTCATATCGCAGCGTGGCGAGCAAGGCGGGGTCGAGCTTCGCGCTGCCGCTTTCGACCGCGTCGATCTCCTTGATCGCATCGGCGGTTCGATTCAAACGGGCCAATGCGATGGCGCGGCGGGCCTTGGCCTCACTCGCGCGCGGATGCGACGAATGTTCATCGAGAAACGCGGCAAGCGCCTTCTCGGCATCGCCATACTTCTCCGCGGCGAGCATCGACAGGGCGCTTTGCAGTTTGGCATCCGCACCGACATCGCCCTCCGGCGCTGCTCGCGCCGCTTCGTCGAAACGCTTCGCGGCCTCATCAAGTCGTCCGGATTGCTGCGCGAGCGTGCCGAGGTGGGTCAGTGCGTACGGCGCGAAGCGAGAATCCCGCGCCTCTTCAAGCAGGCGCTCGAACGCCTGGGTCGCCTCTTCCGAGCGCTTCAGTGCGACCAGTGTCTGCCCCCGTTCGAAAAGGGCCTGAGCGCGTTGCCGGCTGTTCGGGAAATGCTCAAGCAATTGATCGAACGCCTTGAGGGCCGCGTCATTGTGTGACTGCCGCTGCTCGGCGATGCCGAGCTTGAGCAGGGCATCGTCCGCCGCGGGGCCATCGAGGTTCTTGTCTAGATAGCGCGCGTAATGAGCGGTCGCGTCGCCCCATTGGGACTGATCGAAGGCGATATCGCCCAGCATGAGCAGAGCGGGACGCATGGTCTCGTCGCCACTGGCCGTTGCGTCTGCGAGTACCTTCGCGGCTTCACTCGAGCGCTTCAAGCGCAGCAGGGCCGTGCCGAGCCGCAGCTTGATCGCGGCCGCATGCTTCTCATCGTGGTTGCTATCGAGAATCGCGCGATAGGCGGTGACAGCCGGTTCGTATCTGCCTTCGAGGAAATAATTCTCGGCGGCAATGAATGCAACGTCCGGAGCCTTCGCATGCGAAGCAAACTGTTTGACGAACTCGTCGCAGTGTTTTCGACTCACGGCAAAATCGCCCGTGCGCTGCTCACAGGCAGCAAGCAGATAGAGTGCGTCCGCAGCGAGGGCATGCTTCGCGTAGCGCGTCTGAAAATCAGCGAGCGTCGCCGCCGCACCCTTGTCGTCGTTCGCGCGGGATTGCGCCACACCGCGATCGTATGTCATCTCCGCGAGTAGATCGCTCCCCGGATGCTGCTCGATCGCATCAGCCAGCATGGATGCCGCAACTTTGGCATCACCATCGCGCAGTCGGCACTTGGCGATCCAGTACGCCACATCGTCGGCCAGCTCCGCATCGAGGTCGTGCGACTTCGCGTCTTCAAACGCACTTTCAGCCCGACCAAACTTTTCCTGCTCGAACCAGGCACGTCCGCGCAGTATTCGTGCGGACGACGCCAGCGGATGCTTGCCGAATCGCTCCAGGAATTGATCGAGCAGCTTCCCCGCCTCGGCAGCCTGCCCTTTGCGAAGCAGGAGTGATGCGAGTCCGTGCATCGCATCGGGCACCTGCGGCCCTTCGGCATTCTTGAGAATCGCGCGATATTGCTCGACCGCGCCCTCGGATGTCTCGCCATCCTGCAAACACTGCGCCAGGAGCAGGGCGGCTTCCTTTGCAAGCGGATCAGTGGAGTATTCCCGCGTCAGCCGGCCAAAGCATTCGGCTGCGGAGGGGTAGTCGCGCAGGGCCATTCGCGCGAGGCCGCCAAAATACTCCACGCGGGGACGCAAGGGACTTTTGGGCCAGCGCACCACGAATGCGTCGTAGTGCTTCTTCGCTTCATCGGATTGTCCATCGCGCTGTGTCGCCTCAATTCGGAGAGCCGCTGCGTCGTCGGCCAATTCGTGATCACCGTTCTTCTCTACAACCCGCGAAAACAAGGTGACCGCGTCGCCGTAGCGCTTCTGCATCAGCCGGCATTGCCCGAGCAGCGTGGTGACTTCGGTGGAAAAGTTGAATTGCGGCCGGCGCTCCAGTTGAACCAGCTCATCGGCGGCGGCATCGGTTTTGCCCATGCGCATCAGGCACACCGCCAGTCCATACCGCGCTGCCGGGGCCTGCTCGGCATCGGCATGCGTTGCGAGGAACTTGCGATAGTCCTCGGCGGCCATTTCGAAGAGGCCGCGATTGGCCAGGCCATTCGCGCTCAGGTAGTCGCGAATCGCCGAGGTGTCCGGCTGCGACGTTGGCGATTCGCGCCAGGCGCCGACCAGCGAGAGCGAAATCAGGGCGCAGTGCAGGAGTGTCAAGTTCAGCCCTCCGACGAAATGGACGCGTAACGTGCGCGGACCGAGCGGGCCCGGCACGATTAATACAGATTGCAGGCGCAGCGAGCGGTCGCGTTATTGACCGGCTTTTTCGGCTTCAGCCTTTGCTTCAGCTTCAGCTTCGACGGCCTTCTCGGCCGCTTCCTCGGCGCGGGCTTCAATCTCGCCGGCCTTGGTGCGCAGGGTTTCGCAGAGCTTTTCAAGGGCCTTGGCGTGCTTGTTCAACTTGGCGATGTCGCCCAAGTCGACCGATTCAAGGGCCTTCTCAATCTTCGCGGCAAGGTCATGCTCAAGCGTATCCGACAGATCGCCCATGGAGGCGGCGAGGGTCTTGAGTTGGCCGTCCTGCTCCAGCTTGGCAGCGCGGCTGAGCAACATGGCGAGCCTTTGCGGTTGCAGCTCACCCAAGGTGTCATTGAGGCAGCCGAGCGCGTCGGACTCAGTCTCCAGCGCGTCGCCGAGTTTTTCCAAGTCGCGGGCCTCTCGCTCGACGGTCTTCATCTGCTGCTCGATGGCCTTGGCCTGAAGCTCGATGCCCTTCGCGCCTTCCAGCATTGAGCGGGACTTGGCCTTGCCGGCTTCGTTCTCGGCTTCCTTGTCCGCCTTCTCGCGAATCGAATCGGCGTGTTCGCGCAGCTCCTCGGCCTGCTTATAGAGCTGCTCGATGTGCTGCTCGCGCGTCTTCTGCAAGGCGCGCCGCTCCCGGGTGGCCGCACGGGAGCGCTCGCCCGTCGCGCGTACCCGCTCGCGGAGCACATTGGCCCGCATCTGGGCCTCAGTTTCGGCGCGGATCTTCTCCTCGAGGTTGCGACCCGTCGCATCGGCGCGGGGCTTCGACGCGCCGTCTGGGTTAATCAGTCGCACGAACGCTTCGAAGACTTCGTGCTGGGCCGGCGTGGCCATGACTTCGATGCCGCCGTTGATGGAGCGAACCGTGGTCGGCACATCCGAGCGGCTCATGAGCTCCCACATTGCGTCGAGTTTGCCTTTGGGCAATTTGTAGGCGCGGGTAATGATCGCATCGTTTGCCTGTGCGTTCCGCGAGCGCGTCGGAGTCGGTCGATCCACGCGAGGACGCGGTGCATCCGGCGGCATCGGGGGCTGGGGCATGCGCGGCATCGACATTGCCTTGGGCGCTCGTGGTGCGCGCGGTGCATCCGGCGGCATGGGCGGCTGCGGCATGCGCGGCAACGACATGCGGGGCGAATCGCCCATGCGGGCATTCAGTTCCTCGATTTGCCGGGCCAATTCCGCCACGCGTTGCTCCAAGTCGGCAACGCGATCATGGGCCGGGCCCCAGGTGGAGCGGGCCTGGCCCG
>CAYXEY010000449.1:0-4906 GCA_964464105.1 uncultured Planctomycetaceae bacterium | reverse complement strand
GGCAAGCATGATGACCAGCAATATGGCGGCGGCCACGCCCAGCCGCCCCGCCGCTATTACCCCCGGGGGCGCATCATCGCAGAGTTTGATGAGCACCGCGGCGGTCGAAATCGACGCAATGCCCACAAACGCCACCGGCGGCAGCAAGGGGTGTTTTGCCATGCGGGGGAATGCTAACCGATCGGAAATCAACCATCTGGCAATGAGACGGCTGCGTAATTTTACCTCCGGTTGTACACTTCCGAGCCATGTCCGACTTGCCCATGGATGTCGCCGCGCCGAATTGGGCCGAGATCTCCACCGAGCCGCAGTGCCCGCTGTGCGAGTACATGCTGCGCGGGCTGAACGTGGCGCAGTGTCCCGAGTGCGGCTTCCGGTTCGAGTGGTCCGAAGTGCTCGACGCCTCGCGGCGCGAGCATCCCTATCTGTTCGAACACCATCCCGACCGCAACATCTGGTCCTACTTCAAGACCCTGTTCGGCGCGATGCGCCCGCGGCGCTTTTGGTCGCAGTTGCACCCTGCACAATTCGGATCGATTAAGAGACTGCTTATCTACGCGACAGCCCAACTGACCATTGTTACGGCTGCACTATTGATTCAACCGCTAATTCAAGCTGCCTTCGACTACGCCTATAACAGATACGCGCTTGGACAAACCAGTCCCTTCTTTATTTGGAGGCCACCCAACGTAACACTGGCAACAACGCTATCTAAGGCGATCTCAGACATTACAACCTGGGAGCACTATGGACTTTTTTGGGTTCTCATCCCGGCATGGCCACTGGTAACACATCTTTCGCTACTGGTCTTTGGAATCTCCATGCGGCGGGCCAAGATCAAACCGGTTCACGTCTTGCGCTGCGTGCTGTACAGTTTCGATTTGCTTGCCCCTTGCCTGGCGATTGCGGCCTGCACCGGCCAGGTGATGCTGGAAATTGTCAGATCGTATACCCAGGGCCATGCGGGTTTCTGGCAATCCAACTTTTCGCAAGAGGCAATTCCGTGGTTGGCGCTTTTTTACTTTACGATCAACGGCTACAGGCTTAATGTTGCATATCGACGGTATCTCCGATTTCCACATGCGCCCTTCGTCGCCGTATCCTCGCAGGTTATAGCTGCACTGGTACTCGCCATTTTCACATTGTTGCCCATACTCTGGTAATCGCGCGATTTGCCTTGAGTGCAGAGGATCCGCGTTTCTAATGCCAGCCCAGTTTTTTTCACTCTGGCTCCGCTTCACGTAATCGATTCGCGATATAGTGGAACCGATGGAGCACGCCGTCGATATTCCCGCGCCGAACTGGGCCGAGATCACCACCGAGCCGCAGTGCCCGCTGTGCGAGTACATGCTGCGCGGGTTGAACGTGGCGCGGTGTCCCGAGTGCGGCTTCCGGTTCGAGTGGTCCGAAGTGCTGGACGCCTCGCGGCGCGACCATCCCTACTTGTTCGAGCAATTTCCCGAACGGAATTTCTGGTCTTATCGGAAGACAGTGCACGGCGCGATGCGACCGCGGCGATTCTGGTCATTGCTTCACCCAGGCCAGCGCGGCTCGATTCGCCGCCTTGTCATTTACGGCCTGTGGGGATTCATGGTCTGTGCAGCAGTCGTTTTGCTGATGCCGGCTATTTTCGTTTTCGCAGACGTGATGTTGGAGCGACAATTTGGACGCTACGCGCAACATCCGCAGCTGGCTCGGTATCTGCAGCCATTTTGGGATGAAATCGGCGAAAGACTGAATTGGGCGTACACGCGGCGCGACGCGCCTGAAATGCTCTGCGTTTCGGTTCTGGTCATGGGGTCCTGGCCCTGGATCTTGTTTATCACGCTTCAGATATTCAGCGAGTCCATGCGCAAAGCCAGAATTCGACGCGTGCACGTACTGCGCTGCGTGATCTACAGCATAGACTTGACACTCCTCGCGATCTTTTTGTTGATCGGCACCCTGATTGGCGTTGGCGCCATGGCGGCAGAGGCGGCAAATGTCTCCAGTATCAAGTCCTCCAGATTCTTCGAGGACATGATCATGTGGGTCATCTTTCTCACCCTGCTATTGCATACCTATCGCCTGGCTGTCGCATATCGACGCTATCTGCGGTTTGACCATTCGACGGCAGTCGCGGTGTCGGCACAATTGATCACTGGGCTTTCAATACTCACGATCATGATCTTTGTCGTTGATTGATTCGACGCTCATTCTTCTCTTGTTCTGCAAACTGCCATGAGCTACATACAGGCCCATTATCGGCATCGACCCGCTTATCGGATGTTCAACATCGCCGTGCCCATTTTCTGCTGGACTTTCCCAACGCGCTGATAAACAATCCCGCCCATCGGGGCGCGGGCAGTCCGGCGGAACGGACGCGTGATCAAGCCAAAGGTATTATCCATCCCATGATCCGCAAGAAGGATTACGCCACCGTCGCCAAGCAGCTGCGCGAGCACCTCGTGAAGCGCTTCGACGATGTCGACGTGCAGATCGGCGAGGACATCCACTACAAGGGCGTCAACGTGGTCATCACGACGCGCGTCTTCGACGGCCTTTTGCCCGAGCAGCGCTACCACCACGTGGTTCATTCGCTGCCGCCCGAGTTCTACGAGAAGCACCTGCGCGGCGGTGTGGTGTGGTTCGAGCTGGCCCCCAACCAGGCCGCCCGCGATTACATGAAAATGCCGCGCAGCGAGGACGTGGCCGCAAAAGCGACACGCATCGAGAAGCGCCTGGCCGACGCCGGTTTCAACGATCGTTTCGCCAGCGCCACCGCGGGCCGGGCCGACACGCTCTCGCACGACGATTTCGTCGTGGCCAAGCGGCTGCTCGCCGAACTGGGCCTGAGCAAGCCCGAAATCCAGGAGGCCGCACTCTTCTTCATTCTGCGCGGCTCATTCTGCGATGCCGATTTGGCGAAGGAGTCGGTCGCCTCCGTGCCCGCCCTCGAGGATGACGACGATTGACCGCTGCCGCCGCCAAGTCCCCGGGAATTAGCGACCAGTTGATCCGAATTTCGCGGCAGCACGCCGCCGCGGTTGACCGGCTCACCTTCGCCCCTCCGGTCGCCTATGTCTACAACCCGCTGAATTACGCCGCCCCGCTGCACGAAGCCTACCTGCGCCGCTTCGGCGGACAGCCGGGCCGCACGCTGCTCTTGGGCATGAACCCCGGCCCCTGGGGCATGGCCCAGACCGGCGTGCCCTTTGGCGAAGTGTCCATGGTGCGCGACTGGATGAAGCTATCGGGCGAGGTGGGCTCGCCGCGCAAACCGCATCCGAAGCGCCCTATCGGAGGATTGAACTGTGGTCGCAGCGAAGTCAGCGGCAAACGGCTGTGGGGCTGGGCGGCCGATCAATTCGGCGACGCCGACACTTTTTTTGAATCCCACTTTGTCTTGAATTACTGCCCGCTCATGTTTCTGGTCGAATCCGGAGCGAACCTCACCCCCGACAAGCTCTCGGTGTCTGAACGAGTCGCCCTGACAACCGTGTGCGATGACGCCTTGCGTCAATATTGCGATGTCCTAAGCCCGAGGATGGTGATCGGCGTTGGGGGATTCGCCGCCAAGCGCGCCGAAACCGCGCTGGCCGGCACGGGTATCAGGATCGGACAGGTGCTGCATCCCAGCCCGGCCAGCCCGGCGGCGAATCGCGGCTGGGCCGCGGAAATGACACGGCAAATGCGCGTTCTTTCAAAACAGTAGGGTGTGTGTAAATCAGCATTTAGCGTGTTTGGCCGCACTCAGACCGGATTGACATTCGCAGCACGGCCAGAAATGTAGCCGTCCCGCCCGCCCCGCGCTACGCTTTCCCCAATGAAAAGTGCACCCGCAACGCAGCCACCCGCGAGTTGACCCGACGGAATGACCACGCAATTTGAACAAGCATCGCAGTCGCACACGCCCGGTCATCGCATCGCTCGGGTCATGCTCGTCTCATTCGTGTTGACATTTGTCGCCGCGCGGGTCGTCGTGTTGCTCATGATGTCGGGCCGCATGCCGGGCGTCTTCTTGCAGCTCGGCGAGACGCACGTGCACCAACTTACATACGGGATCATCATGCTGGCCGCCGTCGCGGGTTACAGTGTGCTCGCCCGGCCCGAGGGACGCACGCGCACCGTCATCGCGGCGCTTTACGGCATCGGACTCGCATTGACATTTGACGAATTCGGCATGTGGATCCACCTTGGCGGCAGTTACTGGCAGCGGGCCAGCATCGCCGCGGTCTTCGCGGTGGGCCTGTGTCTATTTGTCCTTTCATTTTCGCCGACGCTGCGTCGCCTGCGTGCCCGGCAGTGGGCCGCGGCCAGCCTGCTCATCGCATTGCTCGTCGGCACAACCATCGCCATGGCCCGCGCCGTGCGCGAGGACACCGTCGCACTCGGCCAAAAACTCCGGCACATCGAACGCACCGGTCCGCTTTGAAGTCCGAATGCACTTTGCACCCATCGTCCATTTCGGACGCTTCCAAGTCGCCCCCGATAATCAGGCTGCATCTCACGCCTCTACATCCTTAATAAACGCAAGCTCGGATAATCATTGATTCCCCGGGAAACCTATCCGATGGTTGATCGGGGGATTCTCATGTCGAGCCTTATTTCAGCACTGAGCGGCGTGTCCGGCACGGCGAGCCTGGTGGGTAACATCGCCGCAGCTGTCGCACCGCGCAACACCGGCGGTGGGTTTGGCAGTGCTTTCGTCGTCGATATTCTCGGCGCCGCTTATGCCTCCGAAGACACCTATTCCGCGCTCGGCGGAGGACTGCCGGCCTACAACTCCCCCGAAGGAAAGGCCCGCGCTATCAAGCTGAAAGAGGCGACCGAACTGCTCAACGATGGCGATACCGCCGGGGCCCGCGCCATCGCGGAGATCCTGATCGCCGACAACCCGTCCGACTCGATCGCGGTCTATGTCCTC
>CAYXEY010000448.1:0-4909 GCA_964464105.1 uncultured Planctomycetaceae bacterium | reverse complement strand
GCGAGGCGCCGGAGAGCGTGAAGGGAAGGCGGGCCAGGATGGTCCTCTCCTGGGAGGGGCAACCCACCATGCTGCTGAACTCCGCGCCGCCGTAGGTCGTGGTCGAGAGGGTCAGCGCCGTCGTGGGGACGCCTTCCGGAGGCGGCTTGTAGTCGACGGCGCAGGCGGAGGCGAGGGCTGCGATGGGAAGGGCAAGCCAGGTGGTTGCGCGCGTCATCGATGTCATCCCTGTTTTTCGTCGGGTCCTATGGGGATCCCGAGCCTTGGATGGCACAGCGTACCTGAGCCCGGCGAATCCTGCGCCCGGGGCCTTCGCGGTCGAGGTAGTATGCCGCGGCCAAACTCACGACAAGGAGCGCAAGCGCATGACGATCACCTGGCGTCGCCTGGGATTCCTGGGCTTCATGATTCCGCTCGCCCTCTGGGGCCTGGCGGCGGTGATGTTCGGTCACTCGAACTTCAAGGCGTTCCGGTTCGCCTTCGTGATCGCGGCGGTCGTGGTGTGGTTCGTCGGCACGCAGCTCAATGGCGAAGAGCCCGACGAGGATGGAAAGGCCCTTCACCTCGCCTTCGGGCTGCCGCTCCAATGGGCGGGCGTGATCGTCTGCGCGATCGGTTTCGTGCTGACCCTGATGTGATGCCGCAGTAGGTCACTTCCTCGTGTAGCGGCCGTCGAACGCGGTGACCCACTTGTCCGCTGCGTCCGTCGATTCCCAGTGCTGGCGGACGCTCCCGTCGGCGTTGGGCGTCCAGGTGATGCGGTGTTTCGTGACGCGCCCGTCCTTCCCGGTAGTGGCGCCCTCCATCACCATGCTGCCGTCCTTCAGGCCGCCTTCCAGGAGGAGGAGGGTGCCGGCGTTGTCCACCCAGGTCTGGTGCCACATCTTGCGGCCGGGATCCCAGGCGTTGAGGCTCTCGCCCTTGTAGCCGCGCGAGGTGTCGTAGCGCTCGTGCAGGACGCAGCCGCCGTATTCCTTCTCGATGCGGTTCACGCCGGCGAGCTTGTCCTTGGCGTGCACATTCCACTCCCCCAGCCAGAAGTCGAACTGGCGGTGGGCGGGCGAGTCGCAGGGTCCCGCGGCCGCGGCGAGGATGGGCAGGGCGGCGAGGGCGAGGCCCGCGAGATTCGGGGCAAAGCGCAGGTACGTGCGGGATGAGGACATCGGGGGCTCCCTTCCTTCGCGCGGCTCGGGCAGCCGATGGCCGAGTCTAGCGGCGGGGGGACGGCCAAGCGTTGCGAAAGGTGACCGGGCCTTTAGGCGGTCAACGCCCGCGCGGCACCTCGTAGCGCAGCTCCGCGAATCCCGGGCCAAACATCTGGACGGAGGTGAGGCGAAGGGGCGGGGTGGTGATGTTGCGGGGGAGGAGGGGCTTGCCCGCGCCGAGGGTGACGGAGGCGACCTGAATGATCAATTCGTCGAGGAGCCCGGCGTCGTGGAACTGGCCCACGAGGTCGCCGCCGCCCACGATCCAGAGGTTCTTGCCGCTGGCGGCCTTCTTCATTTCTTCATGCACCGGACGGACGTCGCCCTTCACGAAGCGGATGTCGGCGTCGGGGATGGTCGGGAGGTTGCGGCTGGTGAACACCCAGGTGGGCTGCTCGTAGGGCCAGGGCTCTCCCTCGCCGGTGCCGGGCTTGATGGCGTGGCGGAGCATCCACTCGTAGGTGTGGGAGCCCATGGCGAGGGCGCCGACGTCCTCGATGAACTGGGGGTAGCTCGTCGCGCCGACGTCGCCCAGGGGGAAGAGCCACTCGAGGGAATCGTCGACCGTGGCGATGAAGCCGTCGAGGGTGGAGGCGGTGTAGTACTGGGTGCGCATTAGATGGACGGACCACTATCGCTTGAGCCCCACCCCCGGGTCACTGTCGCAGAAACGCGGCTGCTAGGAGCCAATGGGTCACGCCAATCATCACAGCAATCCGTAGTCACGTGCGTAGTCGCGCAGTTTTCCAAGACAGTATGAAGAGATTGCAGCCGGCGTAAGTTCGTCAGCCTGACGATGCGTAAATTCAAGTGTATCGGGTCGATCGCCTCGCTGATACCAGCAATCAACTTGAAGTGCCTCGTGCGAATGGGGCTGATATTCGAATTGGAGATTGGGAAGGTCAATCTGGAGTTGATCAGAAAGAACAGCCACAATTGCTTGATTTATTTCTCGGTGCGACTCCCTCGACAGCCGCTGGATTGCAAGGTAAGCCTTGGCAACTTCGACAGAAGCTGTCCCACCAGCTGGGCCGACGTCCTCTTGATCGGTAAGTGAGCGAACAAGAGAACTCTTGCTAATCGTGTTGGCGGCATTGGTCTTCACGGGATTGGGGTAGTGCTTCCGAACTGCTTCGCGCAACCTCGCGTCTGCTGCAAAAGCACACGCGTTTACGACCATGCTTCCGGTTAGGTTTAAGAGGCGAACCTCGAAAAGACTGGATATAAATGGGAGACTGTGCCGAGCGTTTCGCTTTCCGTACTTGCGCCAGTCATCTGCTACGTTTGCGCGGCTGAACTGCAGCAAACGCTCAGGGTCAGCCAGATACTTGCTGCCCCGTCTAAGCATGCGACAGGCTTCTGCAGAGTCGCCGTTGGACGATACAACAATGCTCAGGCGAGGCAGGCGCGTGCCCAATTCTCCAATATCATAGCGAGAGACAACAAGATCGTGGATCGAACGCATGTAGTCGCCGATGGAGTGTGCCGGCTCAACGAGGTCTTCTGCTTCTTGGCGCGTGACTGCCGCATCTTCAAGTCTCGTGCCGGTCGCCGATAGCACAAGCAGCAGAGCGTCGAAGTACCTTTTTTTGGGAACTCCAGCGACTTCATAGATCAACCGGCGCGACAACGCGCTCTTTCCTCCTACCTCGCTTAGGAGGCGTACGAGTTCCTCGGCGAAAGATCGATTGATCACTGGCCATACAGCCAATAGGTTCTTGGTGCGCCGAAGGTAGGCGTTCAGATTGACCATGGCGGCTTGCCTTGCTGCTGCGTCGACTGCAGGAAGCTCCCGGCCGTCTAGGTTTACAACCACAATTCCTCGCTCCCGATCACCTGATTGGACCCCCTTATTTAGCCAACCGGGAAGTTCACCGAGGGGCAGCTCGTAATCAGGTGGAGGTGTGACTACCTTCGTCACGTGATTTGCGAGGTATAGCTGGCACGACGCAGCAAGAGTTGTCTTTCCGACGCCAGTGTCACCAAGCAGGAATAGCAATTTGCCTTGGCCTGAACCAGTTACCTCTACTAGTGCTTCCTTAATAGCTGCCAAGTCAGCTTCAGACTCCAGCAAGACTTGGCCAATTTGCTGCTGCCCAACTGCGTCAAGCAATCCTTCATAGCGAGTTGGTACAGTGACAACGCCAATCTTGCTTGGCATCGATGCATTCTCCAATGGCTATTTCGCCGCACGCATCGCTAGGCTCCGGGACCGTGCCTACGCCACCAGCCAGGTTTGTGGCGAACCTCGTCAAGCTCAATTGCCATCAGGCCTTCCTCGGTCCACTCGCGAGTCTCCGACTTGCGCCAAACCCACTTTTTCGGGAACGCAGCGCGAGCAATCTGATAAAGCGTTGGGACTTTTGGAAAATCGATGTATTTCGTTCTCTGGCCTTGTGGTGGGCAGAGAGCAATTTCCGTCGGCGACCTTACGAGAGAATGATGCTCCCGCGCCAATAGGAAGCAACAGCTTCGTGGGAGGAGCTTCCAGTACAAGGCAGTAGCAAAGTGCGCGCCCACAACAATCTGATTTGGGTGGCGTTGAAAGTCAATGACAGGCGGTTCGCTCTTGGCTCTCTTTCGTAGACTAAAGGGCGAGCGGCGATAATGGACACGCAAATAGTCAATGTGAGTGAGATGTATGTGAACCTCTCGCCGCATGTACGCGGGAACTGAGACCATCGTATCCTCAAACTCCGGAGGTAGTTCGTTCTCAATTGTCACCGTTTCGGTAGTAGTGCTCTTTAGGGAGCTGCTAATCTCCTCGCCCAGACTGAAGCTTTCAGCCAGCTTTCGCGATACCTTGTCGCGAATTGAGCCGCCGAACTTGAAGACATCGAAGACCGTAGATTTCGCAAGTACTTCTTCCGCAAGTTCCTGAAGCTCCTCACGCTGAGCGAGGTAGTTTTCGATGCTCTTGTGGGAGATGATTCGTTCCAGCGTTGTGGTCTCTGAATCCGTTCTCTTTACCTTGACGCCCTTGGGCTTTTTGTAGACACCGAATGGTTCGCCATAGACTATTTTTTCATCATGCGCGATGTCTTCCAGGAAGAAGTGAAATCGGGTGATCCCAAATATGGTGTTTCGGTTGTCCAGCTTGTGCCAACTATTCTCGGAAGTCAGTCGCACTGCGACAGGAATGCTGATGTGAGTCAATTGCCCTCCTCATGTGGGGAATTGCGGATAGTCCGAGAATTGGCTGGTGGCTTGGGCGACGCGCAATATGATGTAAGTACGGATGCTATGCCTTGACCTGTTGACGGATAACGCCTGTATTCTGTCCGTCTGGCAATGTCGGGTCAATCTCAATGCCCTGAAACGCCGTCGAGTCATCGCCCTCAATTCAAAGCGACAAGGACGAACCCGGCACCCCGCTGAGCCAAGTCCCGCCACCCCGGCGCCCAGTAGAAGGAGACCTCCCGTGCCTTCAAAATCCCGCCGCACCCGCCCCACCACCACCCGCTCCGCCCCCGCGAAGCGCCCCCTCCGCAACGTCACCCCCGACAAGGTCGACATCCGCGACCGCCCGTACCATCCCTCGGTCGCCATTGTCCCGCCGCCCGTCTTCCGCGCGAAGACGAAGCTCCCCGTCCTCGACCAGGAGAACACGAGCGCCTGCACAGGCTTCTCGCTCGCCACCGTCGTCGGGCAACTGCTGAAGCAATCGGGCCGCGCGACCGATGCGGCCGTCTCGCCCTGGATGC
>CAYXEY010000447.1:0-4916 GCA_964464105.1 uncultured Planctomycetaceae bacterium | reverse complement strand
TTTGTCAAAGGACTGCTGCGCCGCGGTCGCAAAGTACATGCGGCCCAGCATCTGGGCGCCCTCGGTGCGGAGCTCTCGGGCCGAGCCGAGCTGATCGTCGATGCTGAATCGGTTGTGCGCATTCAAAAACGGCACTTGCTTGGGGAACTGCGCCCCCTTCATCAGCAAGATCTCAGGAACGACCTCGTAACGCTCCCAATCGAACATCGGAACGGCGGTCTCGGTCGTAACGACAGCTTCCACCGATCGTTTCTCGACGTCGATGCTCTCGGCGCGCACGGCGAACGTGCGATAGTTCAGCGCGTCAGGCTGCGGCTGTCGCTGGCTCACTTGCGGGCTCCGGTTGTGCGGGTTGGGTGTCAAAAAGAGCACTCACGAACTCTTCTGGAATGTCCAATTGCTCCGAATGCTGCAAAAACTCGTCGAGATCGCGCTGGATTTTCCTCCAGTCGCGGCCCAGCTTGCGGCATTCAATCTGCGGACTGCTCGTGAAGTTCTGGATGCGCAAGGCGGCTGCCTTGGCGTCATCAGTTGGATTGATGCTCATCGCCACCGGACCTTGCCATTCAGCGGCCAGAAACGCTTTTTCGTTGTCGGCAAACTCGCTGTCTGTGACGATGCCATCGAAATATCCGGTGAGCATCGCCGTGCGAATAACTTCCTGGTACACCGGCTGCATGAAGTTCCAGACAAACCAGTCTTGAATGCCCTCAATTTCCGGCCAGGCGTCGTTGTCGGCGCTTCGCTCGCTCGAAAAACTGCTGTTGCGGTAGTCGCCGGTAAGCGTCGAACCTTTGACGCCTGGAACCGCCGTGGCCGTGCTGCGGATCATGTGATTGATCCACGCTTCGGCCGACGTGGAGGGGCGGGCCGGGTTGAACCCTTCGATTTGCCCGTTCATCCCCAAATCAAGGAACATTCCGGGCTGGATGTGTGTGATTTTGTTGCCGTCCGCGTCAGTTAAGTCCCAGTTATCAGGGGGCTGTAAGCCAAACTGGCTTTGGCCGGACGAGCGGCGATAGCCGAGCACAATGCAGGCAGCCAGCGCCGAGGACTTCAGTTCGTTGTATTGGTAATCTGATGTGTCCCGCATTTGCAGCAACGCTGCGGCGAACCACGGCACGCCACGAAGTTGGTCGACGTCATCGGAAATGTAGAGGTGGCCAATCCTGCCCGCCGGGATTCTCTGGGGCTCAGAACTGACGCCCGGCTCAGACGGATGCCTGTCGAGAAGGTAATACGCAGCCCGCGAGCCGTCGGCGCTCAGTTCAATGCCTTGATAGATTTCGTTGCCATTCGCGCCGGACTCCTGCGAGATATTCGCGAGCCGTTGAGCATGGATGAGCTGAATCTGAAAGGGAATCGTGAGCCCGAGGCTGAAGGCTTCTTTCGGCGTGCGGCGCTTGCCGGAATAGAATACCTCACCGCCGAGAATCACCGCACGCAAAGCAGTCTTTTGCAGGTCCGCGATGCACTGACCGCCGCGCCCCGGCGCCCCGCGCACGTCCAGTTCGTCGCCAATATCACTCCAAAGACGCTCGACTGCCTCTCGAAATTCAATATGCGCCGAACCGTCTCTGCGCATTGCCTGACTGGCCGGCTTTAAACCTCGGCCGATCACCTTTGCTTCAAGCGAGCGGCATATTTTCCGAGCGTGCGGATTGTTGCGGTACAGTTCCCACGAGTTCCAGCGAAGTTGATCGACTTGCCCGCGAGGAATGGCGTTTTCGTTGAGGTTGGACCCCATCCAGCCCTTCGTGAGCCGTGTTTTCTTGCCAGCGTCGTACCCGTTGGCGACGTTCGCGCCCCACGATTCGAGCGACCACGACACCTGCCGCGCGGCCATGCGCTGCATCGCGTAGATCGGCGCGAAAAAGCCGATAATGCGGTCAAGATAGGTTCCGGCTCGAATCAACTGGGCCTCACGCTTTGCCCCAGGGAAGCCATACAGCCACCCTGAGACTCTTGGTTGGCCTCGTCGATCAGGTCTTTTTCGAGCGCCCGAAGATCCCGGAGCTGAGCAACCTGCTGTGAACGCCCGCGAACCGTGTACGCTTGCGACGTCAGGCAGCGGTCAATCGCCTCTCGAACGGCGCTGAGCCGGTCTGACGCAGAGGACGACGAATAGGCCATGCTCAAATCATGGCCAGATACGTGAAAAAGTCTCTAGGTTCAATTTCCGATGTCGGAAAATACTATTCAGCATTGGCCTCGCCGGATTTCACCTGTTCCGGCGTGAAATTCTTGGTCCACGTATGGCCGCAAGAGTTGCACTTGTAATACCGCCGCAAAAATGACGACGCCTTGCGATAAACTCCGTCGCTGATGCCCACTCCCTTGTCGCGTCCCCAGCAAATTGGGCACCGCTTGTGCTCGGGCACGTCCGTTCCGGTTCGTGTTTCCACTATCGGCACTCGCTGTTGGATAGGTTCTCTAAGCTGTCGGCTGCTCACCATGGCCTCCCATCGGGTCTAGAAGCCCCTGCGGACACCACAACGGATCTCTTCGGGGCGGAAATTGATTGCCGCGTCGGAATTGGTGCGCCGCGGGTCGCGATCAACATGGCGACATACGAATAGCGCCATGCGTCGCGGAAATCATTTGGAACGTGTGTCATTTCCCGCTGCCACTTCTCACGCTCGTTGTTCGACGTGTCCGTATCCAGAACGGCCACGTCGTTGCGGATTTGTTCTAAGAAATCCTGATGTTCCGTGAGAGAACTGGAGTGGATTTGTGCGCCACCAGTTTCTGGTTCAAGGGAGTGAATGGCGCGCTCGATCCAGCTTTGTGTTCGGATAGTGTCAACCCGCACAAGATTCATGCCGGGCATCGACGTATTGGGACCAAGACGCGAAACGACGTAATCCGCCTCAAGAGCTGTGGAACTGCCCTTACATGGATGAACTTGCAGGCCCGCAGCTTGGCACTGCTGGCAGAATTCGTAATAGCCGGACGGACGATTACCTGAGTCCACGAGCGTAACTTGCGGCCGAAGAGACCCGCTGCCGTCCTGGTAGTTGTATGTGCGACTGAGTAGTTCACTGCGCAGCGCCGCCAGCGAATCCAACTCGCCGTAGGCAATCACGCCTGGACGCCGTTCCGGCCCCCATGCGACAACGACCCAAGGGATGCGGTTTCCGTCCTCTTGAGCGTCCGCGCCGATGGTGATAAGCGATGCCCAATTAGGCACTTCAAAACGCTTGAAATCCGAGCAGATGAGACGCTTCCCTATCTGCTCCCATGTTGCCTCATTCTTCGCCTGCGACCAGGTTTCCGCGAGCCATTGATTGATAAAGTTCCGCAGGTTTTGCGGGTTTCGCTGCGAATCAACCCACTCCGCGGCAATGTCGCCCCAGGAAAGCGAGAGAGCGTAGAGCGACGAAAGGTGGTAGCCGGCGTCGCGGCCGTCGCGAAGTGGGGACCCAGTGATCCACCCGGACAGCGACCAGCCGGCCCACGGCTTGGATTCGCTCGGCCAGCGCGCGGCGGACTCCATGGCCTTGGCGTCATCTACTCCGCACCCCTCGGGCACCCAAACACCCGCCCGCATCATGTGACCGCGGTGCTCATCCTTGATCACGCCCTGACAGTGCAGGCATTCGTAGTGGGCCGTGCGGCGGGCGACGTCCTTATCGCTCTTGCCGGCTTCGTTCTTCTGCCATCGAAGCTGATCCATCTTCAGCGTTTGATACCGCCGGCAATGTGGACACGGCACCCAATACGCGCAATTCGTAGACGCCAGCCGGCCGCGTTCGATGCGGCTCGACTGCTTCTGCGCCGGCGTACTCTCGAAGATCTTCTTATGACTCGGGAATTCCTTGAAACGATCGCTGAATAGTTTCAGCGGGTCCGCCTCCTTGCTCGTGCTCTGATGCTCCCACTTGTCGATTTCGTTCGCATGGCCGACTCGCACGGCCTTATCGGCGAGGGTGCTTGTGCTGCGTGCCCAGCCCACGAACATGCGGCAGATATCGAGGTCTACAAGGTCCTGACGGCGGCGATGCACCGGCCTTAACTGCCCCGCCAACGGCTCACAGTAGGCCAGCATCCGATAGGTGCGGTCCGTGACCTCGACCGCCAGCTTCTGATCGGCGCTGGCGAACATCATTGGGCACGGATGGCAGGCGGCGTTTTTCATCGTGTAACACTGACCGCAGAACGATTTTCCTAGGCGGCTGGCCCATTGGAGCCAGATCGTGAGGTATTGGTGACAATCGCAGGCGTCAAACGGTCCTCCCGGCGCCCCGAGGTGCGGATAGGCGGAATGGTCGTACGGGCGGCCATCGGCGGTGAAAACGAACTGACGGCACCAATCGAACGTCCGCATGCGGGGGCGCGGCTCGATCGCTTCCGCGGCCCGTTCAAGCAGCAGTCCCATTCGCACGTGACCGCATCTTGGCGGCACACTCCTTTAGCGCTAGGTGGATTTGCTCGTCCAGTCCGGCCGCGAGCCGCTCTCGCTCGTCAGCGGATGCCTCTCGTCGTATCCAGTCCGCCAACGTTTCAAGCCTTGCCTTCATAATCGTCAGGGCCTCTGCCATTTGCTGGGCGGCGTTTTGCTGATCGACGAGCAGTCCTTCCCGCTCTTCGTTTTTCAGCCTTTTGGTCCTGGTGTCCTCGTTATTTTTCGCGATCTGCGACTCGATAAGCCGCTGCTGCAACGTGCCGTCCGTTGCTTCTGCCGGGGCCTTCCCTGGCGGTCGCTTATTGTCCTCGCGCCACATCCGCAGGTATTGCACGGCATCCTTCAGGGGCCACCCGAGGACATCCGACACCGGGCAACCCACCTTCGACCACTGGCTTAGCGCCTGTCTGCTTATCCCGAGGGCTTTGGCGATCTCCGATTTTTTGAGCACAAGTCAACGTAAAGACGTTACAAAAAGTTGATATTCGCGAAAGGCGCGCGGGGGGCGACC
>CAYXEY010000446.1:0-4929 GCA_964464105.1 uncultured Planctomycetaceae bacterium | reverse complement strand
CTCGGGGTCCTGGTAGTTGTTGTGGAACACGGCAGGCTCGGCTGGATTCGAACCCACCACCGGAGCGATGATCTCGCCACCGGTGAGGCTTGGGCCATCGTGCACGGTTACGACGCCGACCAGGTCTTCGCAGCCCTTGATCACCAGCGGCTCAAAGCCGCGCCGCTCGGCGATCAGCTTGGCCATGCGCTCGAAGACCTCCTTGTCGTCGTGATTCAGCGGCAGGAAATAGACCTGCTCGCCGGTGATCACCACGAACTGAACGAGGTTGATCGCATAGGTACCCTCACGCAGGATCTTGCGCTGCGGACCGCGCTGTCCTCCGTTGTGCATGAAATGCTCGGCATCTTCGAAGTTGTCCGCCGCGACGTTCGAGGCGAGCGTCTGCGTGGGCGCGAGCGGGTTGCCGTCGCGCGCGAACACATAGCCGATGTGCCCCTGCGGAATGGTCACCAGCGGCAGGATGTGCACCTTGTATTGCAGCGGCATCAGGAAATGCAGGCCGCCGCGCAGCACATGCGGCTGGTAGCCGGCCTCACCGTTGAGGGCGATAAATCCGGAGGTGACGCTGCCCTTGCGGCTCCAGCGCTTCTCCACGATGCCGACGCGCCTGTTGGGGATGTACCGCAGGCCCGACAGGGTCAGCAGCGCCCACAGTCCTGCAACGGTCGCCACCACCGTGAATACGGTTCCCAGGGTGGGCATCGAACTCATGATCGCGAACATACGCACGCACCTTTCTTTCTGACATCAACGCGATCGCCACGCACCGGGCCGATCGCAGTAGAAACCACACCACCACAACGGCTGACCTAGACAACATTCGAAATAGTCGAGCAGCCATGTCACAATCTCCCGCTCTTGAGATAAGGGGCTGCAATTGCTCCCTCTCCCATGAGGGAGAGGGCTTTGTCTCCCAAGGCGACTCGCCTGGGCGAGATGAGCGTGAGTGCGCGCCAGATTCCCACTCAGCGCGCAGAATCCAACCCCGCTGCAAGACGCAGAATCTGAAATCTCAAATCTCAGATTTGAAATCTCAAATCTGAAATCCCAGACTGGAAATGCGACCCTGAAAGATGATCTACAAATCGCGTGACATGGCAGACCTCCAGCGATTGCCTGCGGGGTTAGCTGACGGGCTCGCGAGCGCTAGATCCGCGGTCGCCTATGGCGACTAAGCCCCATGCGGCCGGACACAATCCAGCCGCGTTGGTTCCCCCGCCGCCGGCCCTTGCAGGCCGCGTTCGGCGTTTCATGCATGAATCATATCACAAAGTGCTGACAACTTAGGGCGATTATAAAGATTACTGTCGATTACAACCGGGCGTGCGATATGAGGTTACATCGCCACTTCCTGGCACGCGAAATGCAACTGTGAGGCTGATCATGAATCACTCCCAGATAAGCTGATAACGCGGCGCAGCGCCCGATCGCACACACCAAGCCGACGAAAGAACCAAAGCATGGAGAGCACCACCACGATCATGACCGCCGGTGCGACGACGCCGAGGTAGGCGCGCAGCAGCAGCATGGAGGGCGCCGCCCCCAGAAGCATGGCGACTTGAATCGAATCCGTTCGCATCCTGCGACTGTGCGTCACATCGGGTATGCGCCCCAGATTTCGCGACAATATGCGGCCAAAGCAACCCACTCCCAACAGGAGTGCCGTGCCCAGAATGACGGACAACGCCACTCTGCCAAAGAGTGTCGATGCCAGGCCGGCGAGTGGAATCGCCCAGAAAAAGGGGCCGATCATGATGATGGCCCCGCGCGCAATCCAAACTTCACGAACCTCGCGTGTGTCTAAATGCCGACCCGGTTCCGGCGACGTCGCCAGCCACACGCCGACTGTCGGACCCACCGTTGCGATCACGAGGCAAAGAAGGCCCACCCATTGCATCATTTCGTCGCTGGGCAGGTAATTCATGATGATGGCCACGAGGACCGAGGTCATCGCCCCCACCACCGCGACGACGCTATAGCGCACCATCGCCAGACCCAGCACGACTCTTCGCAGCCACGGAATATTGCAGAACACCAGCCGATCGGGCAGCGCGCTTTCAACAATCGCCATGCCGCACTCAGGGCAGCGGCTGCTGATCTCCTGTCCGCGCACGTCATAGCCGCATGACACACAGGGGATGCAGCGGTCCTCGGGCAGGCGTCCGGTCGGATGCAGGGCCATGACGGCGCTCGCAAGATGGCCGGCGGATTCGCGCGGCTTGGCTTGCTCGACGCCAGGACGCTGGGTCGCCTTTTCCGTATTCGCAATGGCGGGCGTCGAGCCGCGCTTGCGTGCCGCGATTTGCGCCAAACTGTCGAAATAGGTCGGCGTCGATTCGCCCGGCGTCTTTGCGGCGGCCGGCGAGGCTTCGGATTGACCCTCCACGCGCGTAATTAGTGTCGCGATCGCACGGGCATCGCGCACGGAGTCCGGCCGCGAGCCCATTGCGTCATCGACTGCCTGCCGGAAATTGGCCGCGCTCTTGTGCCGAAAGAGCGGATTCACGTTCACCGCCCGCTCGATGACTTCAATCAACGCATCCGACACTTTATGCTTCGCCAGCGGCTCGCGCGGCATTACCTCGCGCTCTGCGCGTTGCACGGTGTTCTTTGCATTTCCTCGAAATGGCCGCTCGCCGGTCAGCATCTCGTAGAGCATCACGCCCAGCGCATAGACATCGCTCTTGGGCGACACCTGTCCGTCAAACATCTCCGGGGCCATGTAGGCCGGCGTGCCCGCGACCTGGGCCCTGGCCTCGGGCGTCGCCCGGCGGCAGGTCAGGCCGAAGTCGGTCACAAATACACGTCCGTCGCCATCGAGCAGGACGTTGGAAGGCTTGATGTCGCGATGCACGATGCCGCGCTCGTGCAGCATGCTGATCGCATCGGCCACGGCGTCGATGATGGCATGGGCCACGTCCCTGGGCAGCGGGCCGCCGCGCTCCAGCACCCGCGCGACGGTCGGGCCATCGACGAATTCCATCACCTGATAGGGCACGCCATTGATCAGCTCGGCGGCGTGAATCGCGGTGAGACCGGGATGCCGGAGTGTGGCCGCAGCGCGGGCGCCTTCGAGGAACCGGGCGAAGCCGGGATCGTCGGCATCGGTCACGGCATTGAGGAGGAACTTGACGGCGACATCGCGGCCCAGCATTTCGTCGCGGGCCAGCCACACCGTGCCCATGCCGCCCTGTCCGAGCTCCCGAATCAAGCTGACGTGCCCGAGCCGCCGGGGAATGACGGTATTCACCCGCGCCCCGCCGCTGGTCTGCGTCGGCGTCCCGGAGAGCGTGATGGTTTCGTCGGCGGGCATGTGCAGACTCATGCGTGGAAGCGGGCTGACGGACATCATAAGGGAGAGGCGAGGCACGGAGGCACGAAGGCACGAAGGCACGTAGGCACGGAGGCAGTAGCATTGAGCCAGCCGCCTCGGCGACCGCTTCATGTCAGGCTCAGGTTTGCGAGTGGAATGGGCTACCACCGAGCCAGTTTGAGCTGCCAATAGGCTACCGTTGGGCCACAGCGCCGATCGGCGACTGGTCCAATGGTCCGCTCGATGGGCCGCTTCGTTGACTATCCGCTGAAAGGCGGGGTCACGGCGCAGACCGCGAGCGTGCTCGAGTTCGAGCGGCTTCGAGATCTCGATGATCTTAAACTACAGCAGCCAATCCCTAGGGATTGATTGCGTTCGCGAAATCATAGAAGTCGCACACCGCTGTACCAAAGTTGACCGGGGCAAGCCCCAGGAACTGCATGAACTGGTTGATCGAGAGTTGAATGAAAGACATGGCCGAAAGACAGAACGGGTACGTGCTTAACGCGGTCCAGGTAAACATGATCGTTCTCCAAGATGGGACCCATGGGCGTCGCACCGGCGCCTCATGAAAAACATCATAGTTCGTGTCGCAATATCTTCAATTTCGACTGACATTTAGATATTGGACTATTTATGGGCCCATGGCCGGGAAGAAATTACATTACCGGACGGGTGAGATTCGCTGAGCAGGCGGTCGTATGTGCTGCCGCCATCCCTCATTGATATGAAGGCGTGTACTTGGGCCACGCGCGCGGGCGTTGAGGTTGCGTCATTCCCTCATTTTGTGGGGAAACGGTTGTGGTGAGGGCGTAGAGCGCGAGAAGATTCGCCCTGCGCGAACAACTGTTCAGCCCCATCATCCTCCAACCACCCCATCGACAAACGGCTTCACATCCCGCCCGTCGGCGCAGCCGTCCGAGTTCATGTCGGCGGTGATGATCGGCAGCGGGGCATCGGACGCACGAATCAACGCCTTCACGAAGCCCTGCAGATCGGCGAGATCGACGAATCCGCTCCCATTCATATCGCCCGGCAATCCCGGGCCGATCTTCACCACCTGGTTCGCGGTGGCCACGGCGAGATTGAGATATCCGTCTGGATCGAACGCGAGTCCGCTGACCGGCAGGCCGCTGACCAGCGTGCTGGTCGCACCGGTCGATAGATCGACATCGACCACGCGATTCGCCGGCGCTCCGCAGGCGACGAACATGTGCCCTCTGAAAACTCCCGCGGGAGCAATCGCCTGACTCAATGCGCCTTGCAACCCGACGGCAAGGCTCGACGAAATTACGCTGCCATCCGGCGCGAGCTTGCGCAGCACGCCGTCGATCGCACCGGTCACATAGACATTCTCATTCGCATCGAGACATACCGATCGAAGCGACTGGCCTGTCGCCGTGAAGAACGGAAAAACCACTCCCCCATCGAGCATATACAGGCTGTCGCCGGACTTCGTGCCGACAAACAGTCGCCCGAAACTGTCGAGCGCCATTTGTCCGATTCCGCCGAATTGGTCCGTATAGGAATCACAGACTGAACCCGTGTTCGGATTCATGAAATAGAGGATGTCTTCACCGGTTGAAAGGCGGCCGCCCACGATCACCAGGTTA
>CAYXEY010000445.1:0-4945 GCA_964464105.1 uncultured Planctomycetaceae bacterium | reverse complement strand
GTCGCGCCGGATGTCGGCGCGGCGACCATGGCGAACGGCTACGCCAAGGCGCTGTACGCCAAGACGGTCATCGCCGAGAAGATTCGCAAGGATCACCGTGAGGAGGCGACCGTGCAGCGCTTGATCGGACACGTCGCGGGCAAGAATGCGCTGATCGTCGACGATTTCACCAACAGCGGCGGCACGCTCATTGCCACGGCCGAGCGGCTCCGCGCTGAAAACGCCGCGGACATTTATGCGGCTGTCGCGCACGGCGTGCTGACCCGCGGCAGCGTAGCCCGCATTGCCGCCAGTCCGATCAAGGAGCTGGTCATCACCGACACAATTGAATATCGCTTCGAGCCGCTGCCGCCATCGGTGACGGTCGTGACCGCCGCCCCGCTCTTCGCCAAGGCGATCCGCAACATCCACAATCAGACAAGCGTCTCGGCGTTGTTCGATACGTAAGCGCAATTACAGAACCCGCCACACAAGTGGTGGGCCGGAGCGTGCATCCAGTTAAGCGTGGCAATCAACCCGCCTTTTAGTCATTTCGGAACGATCCGACCAAGACCGAGCCAATCTCATGCGGGCGATTCGGCGAGTGTTGACCTGCCCTACGCCTCTCAATCCGTTCGTGGAGCGGCCGCGTGTGCGGGACTTAACTCCCGCATACGCGGCCTTTGGAGGAAGTAGGAGTGACGCAGCCATCTACCAACGGTGGGCCGCACTGCAACTGGCACCATCGCCAACCCGACTTCTACGGCGCCAGCAACGCGTTGACGATCGCTTGGACGTCCAGTCCGTTGATCTGTCCGTCGTGGTTGACATCGCCCGCGGCCGGTGGTGATGTAACTGTGAGCACTGCTGGATCGCTTGTGTCTGTCCCGCAATTGTTGGTTACAACGCAGTCATAGATCGCATTGTCTGTCGTTGAGACGTTGCTGATTAACAGGTTTGCTGTTGTCGCTCCTTCGATGGTGCTGCTGCAACCAGACGCCCCGTTTACCAGACTCACGTTGTTTTTGCGCCATTGGTAGATAAGTCCGGAGCCGCTGGTGCTTATCGCAAACTGTGCGGTGGCGCCAGGTATGACAGTCGTTGCCTGTGGATTCGCTGTAACTTGCGGCGTTTCACATGGTGCTTGAAGTACGACGTTATCTAGTCGTCCGGTTTCAACACCTAGCCCGTACTCGGCTCGGATGTATAGTGCGTCGAGTGAACCAAGCACGCTCTGCAAATCGGATGCTGTCGCTGGGGCGCCTTCCGGAGTATTGAGTCTCCACTCACTTTCGAGAAGATTGACCGTAATATGAGCCCAACTCGACGGCGTGGGAATCGCATTCGCCCACACCAGGGACAGCCCGGCACCCTTCAGGATGATGTTGTCCTGATCGAATGAACCGCCTGCGGTGGTTTGCACATCAAAGGATAGGCTCCCGTGAAATTTGCCGGCGTGATTACCGAGGTATTGCGCGGGGGCCGACCAATACTGCACGTGGCCGACGCCACAACTGCCATCAGTGTCTGTTTCCTCCAAAAATCCACCGCCATTCGATGGTTCGCAGAATAATTGTGTGCAAGGCACCGATGCGATGCAGGATTGGCTCGTCGGGCAAGCGCCCACGCAGCAGGGAAGAAGCTGCAGTGGATCGTTCGACCCGACACCTCCAGCTCGGTAGCAAAGCGTGACAACCACCCAGCCATCAGTGCCCGAATCGAAAGTGGAGCTGATTGTGGGTTGGGCAGCCGCCGGAGCCGTCACATTCAAGAACATGATCATCGCCAGAATAGGAAACGCACGTTTACATTTGGCTAGACTGAGTTTTCCCACTGGTGCAAATCTTGAGCGGAAGAGTTGTGGTTGTGGTTGCATTTTCATATCCAATTCTCGGGTTTGTTAGCCATTTCAGTTTTCGTAGGTTCTCACGTGTTGCTTACGAACAGCTACCACCGGCCAGGAGTTTGGCGACGAAATCGTCAATGTCTTCGCCGTTGACAACGTTGTTGCCGTCCATGTCACCGGCGCAGGCGGGGCCTGCGGGGACTGTTAGCGTGGCTGGGTCACTGGTGTCATTGCCGCAGGCGTTGCTGACGACGCAGTCGTAGGGCGCGTTGTCGGTGGTGGAGACGTTGGAAATCGTCAGACTCGCCGAATTCGCGCCAGCGACGGTGCTGCTGCAGCCGGACGCGCCATTGCTCAAGTTAACGGTGTTTTTTCGCCATTGATAGGTGAGCGGTCCAGTGCCGGCGGCAACGATGGTGAAGTTGGCGGTTGCCCCGGCGGCAGTGGTCACGCCTTGAGGGTTCTGTGAGATCTGCGGAGCCTGGCAAGGAATGCAAGCGTCCAAGGGATTCGACACAAAGCTGATGCTCCCCACGGCGACACCGTTGTGGCCATTGCTCGAGATATCCTGGAGGCTTGAGTTATTGAAATTCCATGCAGCGAGCAGACCCGGAAGTCCCGAAACCACTTCGCAATTCATACCGGTCGCAACCTCTGCTTCGCTTTTGGCGTAATTCCAAATGCGAACGTCATCTACTTCGCCTTCAAACCGCCGGTCATAACCACAGCAGTGGTTGGCGGCGCCAATCAGAACGTCATCCGCGCCATAAGCAACGCCAGTAAATGGAAATGCGGCCGAGCCGCTTAGATTGCCGTTGACGTAAACCTTGAGCGTTGCCCCGTCGAATGTACCCGCGATGTGCGCTGTGGTGTTGACGGCGATGGTCTGACTTGCATAGACATTTGTACCTGATGGATCAATCTGATGTGCGACCGCAAAATTGATCCGATTGTCGACCGGACTCCATTGGAATGCCCACGATGAAAGGTAATTCCCGGCAGCGCCCTCACGGGATTTCATGATCACCGCCGCGCCTGGGCCTTGATTGGTGTTTCCAAACCCATTTCCGCGCGGCGTGAATCGAAACTCAATCGTGAAGTGCTGCGGCTCCAGGGTCGGGCTATCTGCGATTCGAAGATACGAATTCGAAAGGCTCACCGCCTGCTGCTGACCGATGACCGGTACGACGAGGGTCATAATCAAGAAAAGCGCCAGCATCTGGCACGCGACTCCCTGTGTGACTGGATTCGCAGTCCAGCGACTGCGCTTTCCGACGACATCAGGTGCAAAAAAAAGGCCTTCTGGTTGCAGCGCGTGCGTCTTCCCCTCGTTCATGATTTCAGATACTGAACGATGCTTCCGCTTTGCCATTTCACGTTCCTCCAATTCAGTTGACCACACCAAAATGCGAATCACGGACCTCGCAATTCCCGCGACGGTGGAGATGGGGTTTGCAGTTCAGGCGTGTCTCCGGAAACTCTCGCTTCTTAGACCGTTGCCAGCGTCGTATGAATAGGCAATCGGCTCGGCTCATACGGGCGAGGCGCTCGAAATCAACGCCGTAATCCAGTGCAGCCACATGTAGGCTGCTACGCGGATCATCGAGAGTTTCCTGCACGTTGACCCGAGCGCGAAAGGTGCAAGCTCCCGCTCCAACTACTGGGACTACGGCTGCCGCCGCGGGAATTGGACGGTCGGGGTGAGAATTTGTTTTGGGTGAGCGGCATGTCGTGTGTTATGATGACGGCCGGCTTGGCGGGACGCATCGCAACGCCATGTGCGGCAGCCATTTACAGACAGGTCCGGCGATTCCGACATGCGATCGACACCACAGGCGCTTCTGTCAAGGGTCCGCAACCCGCAGGACCACCAGGCATGGCAGGAGTTCGACGCCCTCTACCGCGAATTGCTCATTTCCTTCTGCCGCCGGCGCGGCATCCCGCATATTGACGCGGAAGACCTCGTTCAGGGCGTTTTCATCGGCCTGACCCACACCCTGCCTCAGTTTGTCTATGACCCCAACCGGGGTAGATTCCGCGACTATCTCTTCCGATGCATGCGTAACGCGATTTCCGACTGGGCGGCGCGTCCAAACCGCAGGCTGGAAGCCGTATTACCTGATAGTGCGGTGGCGGCTGCGCGACAGACGGAGTCCATTCGCGCGGTCGCCCCGGCGCTGACCGCCGGCGATGGCAATGGCGACCTCGTCCATGTCTGGGAGGAGGAGTGGGTCGCCCATCACTATCGATTGGCCATGGCGGTGATCCGTGAGACGTTCGACGACAAGAGCGCGGCAGTCTTCGATCGCAGCGTGGCGGGCGCATCGGTATCGGACTTGTCGCAGGAGTTCGGCCTAAGCGAGCAGGCGGTCTACAAGATTCGCCACCGAATTCGCGCTCGCATGGAAGAGTTGATCGCCCGGCAGGTCCGCGACGAGGACGCGGTTGATGACTCCCCAGCGTGCTGACGGCAATGACGCAGCATTCGGCGACAGGGTCGCAGCGGCCGACGCCGACTCGGCCGATGTCACCGCATTCCGCGCCACCGATGACGCCGCGCTCTTCGGCTTTCAACTGCGGGATGACGCCTGGTTCGGACAGCTCCGCGGCGTGGCAGCGCGGCGGACCCCAAAATCGTTAGGCAAGATCGGCGACTATGAACTGATCTCGGTCATCGGTCACGGCGGACAGGGAATCGTATACAAAGCGAGGCAGCCGCGCACCGGCCGCGAGGTGGCCATCAAGCGCCTGGCCGCCGGTCAATTCGCCACGCCCGAGATGCGCGCCCGCTTTCAGCGAGAAGTCGAGGCGGTCGCAGCGCTTGACCATCCACACATTGTGACGGTGTATGGCAGCGAGGAGTTGAATGGCGAGCCGGTGCTGGTCATGCAATGGGTGGATGGGATTCCGTTCGATCAATGGGCGCGGCCGCTGGAGTTGGATACGCGTCCGCTCCCAGAGATTCTCGACGCATTCTTGAGGGTGTGCTCGGCGGTGCGGCATGCCCACGAGCGCGGCGTCATTCATCGCGACCTGAAACCGACAAACGTGTTGGTCGACGGGGAGGGCGAGCCGCATGTTCTGGACTTCGGGCTGGCCCGTCGGAACAACGACTCGTCA
>CAYXEY010000444.1:0-4957 GCA_964464105.1 uncultured Planctomycetaceae bacterium | reverse complement strand
AGGAGGTCATCAGGCACGCGGCCAAGACGCACACCGCGTTGGAATTGAATTGCTCCTGGCAAAGGCTTGATTTGAAGGATCTGCACGTGCGCATGGCCAGGGACGCCGGCGTGATGATCTCGATCGACACTGATTCGCATGCGCCGATTCAAATGGATCAGATGCGCTTCGGCATCGCCACGGCCCGTCGCGGATGGCTCACGCCGGAGGACGTGCTCAACACGCGGCCGTTGTTTGCGCTGCGCAAGTGGATTGCGAAGAAGCGGAAGCCGAAGGCGACATAGGACGTGTTATTTCTTCGGACCAGGCCCGAGGATTCTTGCGGCGACGCGCGTGACCGTGGTAAGCGGTACGAACCGCTGTACGAAAACCGTGAGCCGATTCTTCAGGCCCGGAATGACGTATCCCTGCCTTCTTCGCAGCGCGTTGACTGCCTTGTCGGCCACGAACTCCGGCTCGCAGGCGATGCTCAGGAATTGATCGCGACGTCCGTCAAATCCGCCGCGATCGAAGAACTCGGTCTTCACCCCCGCCGGACAGACCGCGGTCACGGTAACGCCGGTCCCGCGCAGCTCCTCGCGCAGGGCCATTGAGTGATTCAAGACAAACGCCTTGGTCGCGCCGTATACACCCATATAGGGGCACGGTTGAAACGAGGCCATGCTGGCGACGTTGAGAATCCATCCACAGCGGCGTTCGAGCATCGCGGGCAGTACGACGTGCGTCAGCCGGACCAGCACGTCCATGTTCAAGTGCATCATGCGGGCATCGTCGTCCGGGTTCTTGGCGACAAACGGGCCGTATTCGCCGATGCCGGCGTTGTTCACGAGTACATCGATGCCGCCGTCGCGCTCGGAAATGGTGCGCAGCACGCGCTGGTAGCCCTCAGGGCTCATCAGATCGGCGACGGTGACGAACACCGGACGCTGCGGCGACGAGAGTTCCTGGGCGAGCTGCGCGAGCCGATCGGCCCGGCGGGCGATGAGAATCAGCCGCGCGCCTTCGCGGGCGAATCGCCGGGCGAGGGCCGCGCCGATGCCGCTGGCGGCGCCGGTGATGAGCACGGATCGGTTCTGGAACATGCGGTGAGTCTATCAGAACCCCGGACGCCAGTCCGGGGCCGGGGGCGCAGCGAGTCCCGGGCCCGATTCGCGGTTCTCTCGATTCACTGACCACCACTCGCCCGCCTAGGCGGGTAAATCGTGGTGGGTGCTGACTTGGTTTGCGTGCGCCAGAAAATTCGTCATCAGTCGCTTTCCATCCGGGGTCATGAAGCTCTCCGGGTGGAACTGCACGCCTTCGGTCGGCGCGGTCGCGTGGCGAATGGCCATGACCTCGTCCTGGTCGGTCCACGCACTGACCTCCCACTCGGGGGACAGGCTGTCGCGCGGCACGTGCAGCGAATGATATCGCATGGCGGTGAAGGGGTTGGGCAGGCCGTCGAAGAGAGTGCGGCCGTCGTGATGCACCTCGCTGGTCTTGCCGTGCATGATGCGTGAGGCACGCTCGACGCGCGCGCCGAAGACATCGGCAATGCACTGATGGCCGAGACAGACGCCGAGGATCGGGATGCGCCCGTGAAAAAAGCGGATCGCTTGATTGCTGACTCCGGCCTCGTTTGGCGTGCAGGGGCCGGGCGAGACAATCAGGAAATCGGGCTTCATCAGCTCAAGCTGCGCAACATCGGCGCGGTCGTTACGCACGACAACCAAATCGTGCCACAAATCCTCGCGCTCGCGTCCGATTCCACCAATGAGCTGCACGAGGTTGTAGGTGAAGGAGTCGTAGTTATCGATAAGCAGGATCACGTGGATATTCTATGGGGATGTTCGCGGATTGGGCGAAAAGGAATTAAGATCCTCACCTTCTGATGGGAGCGAATTTCACATGAAATCACGGCCGAATCCCGGTCCCGATACGCTCATCATGCACCACGCCGAAGAGCGCTTGCGGCTCCACGGTGCTGCCGCACCGCCGCTCTTTCAGAACTCGACCTTCACCTTTCCGGACTGCGAGGAGTTCGCCACGCGCAGCTCACCCAAGCGAGGGGTCATGGGCGTCGATGGCCAGCGCTTCGATTATACACGCGTCTCCAATCCAACGACCAGTATCCTCGAACAGAAGATCGCCGTGCTGGAGAAGGCCGAGGCAGCCCGGGCCTTCGGATCGGGCATGGCAGCCATTTCGGCGGCCGTGCTCTCCTGCGTGAAGGCCGGCGATCACATCGTGACCATCGAAATGGTCTATGGCCCGACACGCACATTCTTCACGTCGTACCTGCCGCGCTTTGGAATCGAAACAACCTTTGTGCGCGGCACCGAGATCGATCAATTCAAAAAGGCCTTACGACCCAATACGAAGTTGCTCTACATCGAATCGCCGTCGAGCCTCACATTCGATTTACAGGATCTCGCCGCGGTCGCTGAACTGGCCAAGTCACGGGGCATCGCCACGACTATTGATAATTCATACTGTACGCCGTACTTCCAGAATCCCATTCCCATGGGCATCGATCTGGTTTGTCACACTGCGACCAAGTACATCGGTGGGCACAGCGACGTGGTCGCCGGTTTGGTCGTCGGTTCAACAGCTCGGCTGTCCGCGCTGGCGCGGGCGGAGGGCGAATTGCTTGGCGCCGTGTGCGATCCATTCGCGGCCTGGCTCATGCTCCGTGGCCTGCGCACGCTGCCGGTCCGGCTCGATCGCCATCGCGACAGCGCCCTCACCATCGCCCGCTGGCTTGAAAGCGACAAACGTGTTAAAAAAGTGCACCATCCCGGGCTGCCGTCGCACCCGCAGCACGAACTGGGCCTGCGACAGATGCGCGGCACCTGCGGCCTGGTCAGCTTCGAGCTGTCCGATCCCTCGCGCGATCGGGCCTTCGCGGTGGTCGATGCCCTCAAGTATTTCTGCATCGCCGTGAGCTGGGGCGGTTACGAGAGCCTCGCCATTCCCATCGAGGTCCCCGATTTTGAGCGCGGTGGCCGCAAATGGATCATCCGGCTCTCGGTCGGGCTGGAGAATGTGACTGACCTTCAGGCGGATCTCGATGCCGCATTGGGCTGTGGCACCCGTTCGTAACCGGTGAAGTGGGCAACCGGTTTTCAACCGGTTGGAGTTGTTTTCATATCCACCCTCCGAGGCCTCTTCAGGCTGAAATCTGATGTACGAGCAAACCGGTTGGAAACCGCTGCCACACGCCGAGAAACGACTGACTCTCGTCTCCATTTGTGACGATCTAACTGCCCGCCTAAAATGACTCCTTCGCCCGATACGGCGGCGCTGGCCCGCTCCGGGACGATGGAGTTTTCGTTGACGCTGATTCGCCTGCTCATCCTGGACGTCGACGGCGTTTTGACCGCCGGCAGCCTGCCCTACGAGGCGGCGGGGAACATCGAGAAGGTCTTTTACGTTCAAGATGGAGGGGCCATCCGGCTTTGGCAGCGGATGGGCGGGCGGGTCGCCATCATCAGCGGCAGGACCTCGCCGGCGGTGACCACACGGGCGAAGGATCTCGGCGTCACCCATTTGCACATGGCGGTCGAAGACAAACTGCCGGTGTTTGAATCGCTGATCAGGCAGACCGGCGTGGCGCCGGCTGAATCCGCCTTCATGGGCGACGATTTGCTCGACTTGCCGCCGATGTCGCGGTGCGGCTATCCGATCGCCCCGGCCAACGCGGTGGCGGTGGTGAAGCGGGCGGCAAAGTATGTCACCCGGCGGGCCGGAGGGGCGGGCGCGGTGCATGAGGCCATCGAGCGCCTGATGCGACACAACGGCTGGTGGGATGAATGGATGCGGCAAAGAACCGGCCGGCCGCAATCGGAACCTAACTGATGATGAAACGAATCCTGCTTGCGGTGTTGGGACTGGCCTTCGCGCTGGGCGCCTACTACGTCCTGGCCGAACGGCAAAGCGCCGTCGCGCCGGTGGTGGACCAGACCGTGCAGGAGGACATCCACCGCTTCATCGCGATTCCGACTTCGCAGACCTCCGAGCCGATTACCATCGGCAGCGTCAAAGTCAGCCCCGGCTCCGACACGCGCTATCGCGTCTATGACGAGATGACCCAGCGGCTCAAGTATGTCTTTCATGCCGAAAAATGGGAGCCGGTGACGCAGACGCGGTTCCGCGTGGACAGACTGAACATCGAAATCTATACGCCCAAAGGGCAGATTACCTTCATTCGGGCCGATGAGTCGGAAGTAGACGTACAGCGAAATGCCAGCGGTCAGGTGGACCCCAAGCGGGGCTTCCTCAAGGGCAACGTCCAGGTGGTCATGGATCGCACCACGCTCGACTGGCGCGAGGCCCATCCGGCGCTGGCGGCCACGGACGCCCATCCCGATCAGCTCATTCGCATCTGGCTGGACGAGGCCCGCTTCGACATGGATCTGGCCGAGCTTGCCAGCGACAGCACGATTCTGATCGACAGTGCCGACGCCCGCATCGAACGGGTTGCCGGTCTTACCTTGCAGTGGAATCAGGTCGACAATCGTATTGACAGCCTGAAGTTCAAGCAGGGCGGCTTGATGAAGCTACGCCGCGGAGGCCGGATGATCGATTTCGGCCTGCCGGGCGCCGAACGCGACAAGCGAGGCCCGGCGGGCGGCGCGAGCCCGGCCGTGATGGCCAACATGGCGCTCGAACCGGCCCGGGCGAATCAGCCGATGACGCTGGAAACGGTATCCGCCGAAGATGCCGCCGAGGAGATTCGCACCGAGGCGGCCGTCGTTGCGGCGAACACGCCCTCCACCGTTGGCACGAAACCCGCGCCGGACCGACCTACGCGCACGCCGGAGCAGTTTGCCGCCGAGGCGTCTTTGATGGAATCCGAAGTGCGGATGGCCGCGGCCGGTGTCACCACGCAGCCGTCGGACATCGTTTCCGGCCAGCGTGGCAAGAAGAAAATCGACACCTACCGGGCCGTATTCACCAACGCCGTTGTCATCGAGCA
>CAYXEY010000443.1:3382-4963 GCA_964464105.1 uncultured Planctomycetaceae bacterium | reverse complement strand
CGGCATCCGCCCGAAGCAGTTCATTCCATACATGCTCCGCCGTGGCAAGGGTTTTATCCGCCTCTCCTCCAGCAATCTCCAGCATCCGGCAGTCGCGGAGCATCGGATGGGCCGCGGTCAGCACATGAACGGTAACGCCCGCACGCGAGAGGTACTTCGCGAGTTTCACCGCGCGCTGCACGCCGCTGCCGCCAACGGGCGGCCACTGGTGCGTGATGATCAATACGCGGAGCGACTCGTGCATGTCAGGCTTCGCTCCGATTCGGACTTGGCAGATAAGCGTTCGCCGGGGCATGCGCGATGAGCGAATCGAGCAGTTCGCGCGGACCATGTGGCGCGGGCCGCCGACTGAGCTGGAATGGATCGAGCTTGCCGGTGTTGATCCGCCGGCGCATGTCCAACGCCGCAAGGTGACCGGCCGCTCGGACCAGTTGCTGCGTCTCATCGGTGTAATGTCGCTTCAGACCAAACGGATAGGCGAAGGCCAGCGGCTTGATACCGGTTATGGCGCTGATGATCCGGGCGCCTTCGCGAATCTCGGCCTCCTGCTGGGACGCCGTGAGCGCGGACAGTACGGGATGCGACAGGGTGTGATTGCCAAACTCAACAAATTCTCCATCCGCGGCGGCCATTTCCTCGGGATCGAGATAGGGTCGCAACTCGCGGGCCAGCTCGCTGCCGCTTTTCCCGGCATCGCACAACATTCCTTCCAGCAGGAGCGGAAGATCGGCGCGATAGACGCGCCGTGCATAGTCGGGCCAGGCCTCGTCCTGCTCGCGCTCGCGGAAACCCGCGGAGCGCATGGCCTTCAGCAGCCGGTCGCCATGACCATGATGAATGAGCCATGCCAGCTTGTGGGTCCACATGAGACCGGTGTTGCCGATCACGCCGGCTGTGGGGAAAATCGTCATTGGAATACGACGGCGGTATAAAATCGGCATCGCCCGGCGGAGGTTGTCGGCGAAGCCGTCATCGAAGGTGAACACCACGGCGCGATCGACCGACCGGCCCTCTTCAATGGACTCGACCAACCGCCGCAGCGATATGGGCCGATATCGGTCGGCGACGTAATCGACCTGCCGCTCGACTTCGTCGAGGCTGTGACAGAGCGCCGTGCCATCGGTGAGCACGCAGGGGGTGCGGGCCACACTGTGATAACACATGATTTGCACGCATCGGTCCTGGTAGCGCTGCTGCCACCGGCGCATGAGCCGGCCGGAGAAGAGGGACGAGTCGGCTCGCTTCAAGAGCTGTTTCATCAGTGGATACCTCCGACAATCGCGCGAATGGGCGTGGGGACTCCACGCCGCGAAGGCGCGATGGCGTTCAACAGATCGGCGAGCCGCCGGGTTTGACTCCGGCGCGTGATGTTTTCGAGTTCTGTCGTGAGGGGTCGCGGCTTCAGGTCGTCGAGGAGCCGGCGGCGGTAGATGTCGTTCAGGGCGGATGAAGCCGATTCGACGTCATCCGGATCGCACTGCCACACGCCCTCAAAGCCGGCGAGCAGTCTTGCCGCAGCGCCGCCTGAGGGCACGAGCGCGAGCACGGGTCGCCGGCTTCCGAGACATTCATATATTTTTG
>CAYXEY010000443.1:0-3372 GCA_964464105.1 uncultured Planctomycetaceae bacterium | reverse complement strand
CACGACGTTGGCGTCGGCTTCGGCGGTCGCGCGGGCGGCCGTTGCGTGTGACAGCGTGCCCAGCGCGCGAATGCCGATTGACGACGCTGATTCGATTGGTGCTGCATGTTCGCCGAGGCGTCCGGCAAAGCTGAGTGTGGCCCGCTGCCCCGCGCCCGGAGTTCGTTCGACAAATCGCTTGAAGGCCGCGATCAGCGTCAGCGGACTCCGTTTTCCATAGAACGAGCCGGCATGCAGAATGCGGAATTCACTCCGTACCGATGGGCTGTTTGCCCCGGCAAAATCGTCAGGATCAAATCCATTCTCAACCGTGACGAATCGATCGGCGCGAATACCGGAATAGCGCTCGCGGAATCGCGCGGTCATCGCATCATTGACGCTGACCACGCGCGCGGCCCGATGCACGACCGCGGACTCAGTCCATGCGGTCAATCGCCGTTCCATCGCTCCGCGCGAACCCGGCGCGTGGATGTACTCGGACCACGGGTCGCGGAAATCGGCAATCCAGGGGAGCCGCAGGATCGACTGCGCAACCAGGGCGACGACATGATCCGAGAAGGGCATGCCCGAAGAGAAGATTGCATCGAATCGTTGGTGACGATGAAGCCGCACAATGCGTCGAAGAGCCGCGCCGATCCGCCAGATATTGCGATCGGGAAATGCCAGGTCGTTGAAGATTCGCTGAAGGCGCCATTCAAGTCCCGTGCGGATGGAACGCGCAGGGCCGCTCGAAATCCGAGATGCAACACGCGCCAGTCGACGCGAAACGATACGCGGCCATTGGTCACACCATGCCGGAACGCGCGTCACTTCCAGGTCTGAAGGCAACTCATCGAATACGCTGTCGTCGCCTTCGCCGGATTTCGCCGGTCCGGTCACGACCGACGCCTGCCATCCGAACTCGCCGAGGTACTTCACGAACTTGCGGATGCGAATCGCCCCGACCGTCGCCGATGGCGGAAACCGCGTTGCGATCATGAGCACGCGGCGCGGTTCCGTCGAAGGCGAATCGCTCGTTATTTCACCAATTGAACGGCGCAAGACCTGCGACTGCCGCGCAGAATCCAGCCCTGCTTCGTCGCCGATGCGCGTTTTTTGATGAAGCAGGTTCAAAGCCGCACGGTTTCTTCTTGCCGTCGCGCGTCCGATCATTCATCCGTGAAGACCGTGCAGCGCGATGCGTCCCATATCCGGGCTGACTTTCTATCGAGCGGTAAGCGCGTAAACTGAAGCCAAGAACGTGCGAGATTCCACCGTTATCGGCCGTGGTTCCTGATATGGCTTTGCGCGACGATTGGCTGACGCTGTCAGACAACGATTTGGTGCGGCAATGCGAGGTCGACACCTATCGAGCCAGCGGTCCCGGCGGACAGAAACGCAACAAGACCAGCTCGGCGGTTCGCTTGCGGCATGCCCCAAGCGGACAATTGGTGATTGCCGAGGAAAGTCGATCTCAACATGAGAACAAGGCCAAGGCCGTCAAGCGACTGCGCATGGCTATTGCCCTGAATTGTCGCGCGGATTTTGCGCTGTCCGACGGCCCGCCAGCAGTGTTCAAGAGCCACCAGCGGGAAAACGGAGCGCTCGAAATCTCGACCCGAAATGCGGACTTCCCCCTGTGTATCGCGTTAGCCCTGGATGCCCTTCATTCGGCGAAGGGCGGCATAAAGGACGCCGCAACCCTGCTCGGAATGGGCACGTCGGGGCTGTCCGAGCTGCTGACGAGCGACCCGAAGGTCATGGAGCAGTCCAATCGAATTCGAATAGGCCACGGACTGAAGCGTTTGACCGCTTAGGCGGCGCATAAGATCGAGAGTTGCCATCTCGCGTATCCCCCGGATAATCCTTGCCCATGAAGCTTCTGAACCGCCCATTTGCCTTCCTGCAACGCCACGGCGCCAGCGCCTGGTTGTGGTGGGCGACGCCGGTTCTGCTGCACCTCTGGACACTGTCCATCCCTTTTGTCTTCGATGACCTGCACCTGGTCAGCCGGGCCGAGCGCTATTGGGCGGGGACGTCTGCGGACTGGGAGCTATTTCGATTCGCTCCGGATGAGGCGGCCTGGCGGGCATTGCGGAGTCGCGGCACCGTACCTTGGTGGGCGCATGAGTCGACTCGAATCGATTTTTTCCGCCCGATACCCGCGGCATCGTTGATTTTTGATGTCGGCGTCTTTGGTCGAACAGCATGGGCTCATCACGCCGGCAGCTTGATGCTGTTCGCTTTGATGCTTCCGTGCATCTATTCCGCCCTGCGCGCCGCCGGCGCGATCGCCGTACACGCCGGACTGGCAACGTTCTTCCTGGGCATCTCGCAGACCCTTGCCCAGCCGGTCGGCATTATCGCCAATCGCAGCGATCTCTTCGTCTTACTCGGGTTGTCACTCGCGACGCGCGCCTGGTGGCTGGCCCGAACACGAAACGATCTCGGCAATCTCATTGTCGGCTGCCTCGGGTTTCTCGTCGCCGTTCTCTCGAAGGAGCCGGCGGGGGTGTTTCTTGTGGTCATTGCGATCGATGCCGCGCTTTCGAGGCCGGTTTCGCCGGGCCGCAAGTCGTTGCTCACCGCATTGACGATCATGGCCACGTGTTACGCGGGGTTCTATCTACTCAGCCGCAGCCACGCATTGATGCCCATCTCAGATGCTCCGTCGCACATTCCTTCGCTCGCCCTCACGCTATGGAATCTGCCGCTATACCTGTCGGTGTGGACCATCGGGTTTCCGATCGGAGCGCTGCTGCAAGATGGCATCGTCGTGCCGGTTGCTGTTCGCATCGTGGGAGCCGCCACTACGATTGCCCTCATCCCCACGATTTTACGACTGCAGCGTGGACGACCCGCGTTTCGGTTCTTCATCATCTGGGCGCTGGCTTACGCGGCGTTTGCCCTGCTCACGTTACCTGAGTCGCGGGCACTCTCCGTGGCGACCGTCGGCTGGGCATTCATTCTCGTCGCACTGATTCTACCGATTGAATTGCCAGTGGCGGAAATCGAAGCCCCTTCGACTGAAAGCGATCATCGCGCCAAGCCACTCCAGCGGCACATGCTGTTGTGTGCCAATGGCATCGTCAGCGTGGTTTGCGGTATCGCTACGCTCGTCGTCATGCAGCGTGGCGAGCGGCACGCCCAGGACAATCTTCGCGCCTGCGTCGATGTGGCCAAGCTGCATGACGGCGACGCCGTGGTGATACGCAAGGCGATTTCGCCCTTCGAAATGCTCTGCGCCGGCGACCGGCTTGAATACCTGTCGGGCAAGCAGGATCTATCCGTCGCGTTTCTGGAGACGCCGGGCCTGCCGATCAAGATCGACATGGTCAATGATCGCACGCTGGTGCTGACTGCCCCGCCGCCCGGCCCGCTGGGCGCGCCGGC
>CAYXEY010000442.1:0-4967 GCA_964464105.1 uncultured Planctomycetaceae bacterium | reverse complement strand
GATGGGATGTGAACTCGCGGTCATCGACAAGCGCCGCACCAGCGGCAGCACTGCTGTGATGTACAACATCATCGGCGATGTCGAAGGCCGCGACGTGCTCATGATCGACGACATGATCGCAACCGCCGGCACCGTTTGTGAAGCCGCAAAAATTGTTCGCGAACGCGGAGCCCGTAGTGTTCGCGCGGCTGCGACCCACGCCGTACTCGCCGGCCCGGCCGTCGAGCGCCTCGCCGCCGCCAACCTGAACGAAGTCGCAGTAGGCGACACCATCCCGGTTCCAAACGAGATTCGCTCAAAGATTCCGAACTTCCGCACGCTCAGCGTGGCTGAGCTGCTGGGCGAGGCCATCGCCCGAATACACAAGCATCAATCTGTCAGCAGTTTGTTCAACAAGTCGTGATGAGTTGAGGTAGAGACACCATGGAAATTCAATCGCTTACCGTCGAACCGCGCAAGGCCGCCGGCTCCCGTGCCGCCGACCGGCTCCGCAAACAAGGCAAGATCCCCGGCATCGTATACGGTCACAAGATCGACCCCGAGCCGATCATTCTCACCAGCAAGGAAGTCGAGACCCAGTTGCACCACGGCGCCCACCTGGTGAACTTGAACCTGGGCGGCAAAACTCAGGCCTGCCTGATCAAGGACGTGCAATACGATCACCTCGGCTCCACCCTGATGCACATTGACCTCGCCCGCGTCGACCTGACCGAGCGCGTCACCGTCAGGGTACCGATCGAGCTGAAGGGCACCGCCAAGGGCGTCGGTGACGGCGGCGTGCTGCGACAGGAAATCATGGATCTCGAAGTCGAGTGCCCCGTCGCGAGCATTCCGGATTCGATCCGCATCAACGTGACCGACTTCCCGCTCGATCACGTGCTGCATGTGAAGGAAATCCAGTTGCCCGACGGCGTGAAGGCCATCTCGGACGAAGACGCCGTTGTGCTGACCGTGCGCATCCCGATGGTTCGCGCCGAAGCCCCCGCGGCCCCGGTCGAAGGCGCCACCGCCGAACCGGAAGTCATCGCCAAGGGCAAGATCGAGGAAGAGGGCGAAGCCGAGGAGAAGAAGTAAGCATCGCGCCGCAAATGAGCCCCGGGCTTCAGCCCGGCTGGTTCAAATGCCTGAATGGGTGTTCCGACCGACGCGTGCCGCGTGATAACGATGAAGCTCGTGATCGGTTTGGGCAATCCGGGACGCGATTATGCCGAGACGCGGCATAACGTCGGCTTCAAGGTGGCCGAATTGCTCGCCTCGCGTTGGTCGCTTGGCGAGTGGCAGAACAAGTTTCGCGGGCTCGTGGTCGACGGACGCATCGCCGACCAGCGCGTGACGCTGCTGCGGCCCATGACGTATATGAACCTCAGCGGCAAGAGCGTGCTGGAGGCCGTGAACTTCTACCAGTGTCCGCCAACGGACCTGCTGGTGATTGCGGATGACTCGGCCCTGCCGTTGGGCCGATTGCGAATGCGGGCGAGCGGATCTTCCGCGGGGCAGAAGGGCCTGTCCGACGTGATTCGCGTATTGGGCACCGAAGAGGTGCCACGGCTACGAATCGGCATCGGCCGTCCGGCGCACGGGTCGCTGTCGGACTTCGTGACGGGAAGGTTTGCCGAGATCGAGCGGCCCGAAATTGAAAGTGCCATCTCCCGCGCGGCCGACGGCGTTGAGCTGTGGCTGCGTGAGGGAATGAACAAGGCGATGAATATGGTGAATCAGACCCCGGAAGATGCGAGTGAGTCACCGTGAATCAAAAGTTTGATTAGTCGCAGGCCGACAGACCTGCGCTGAAACCGGAATAACCGTTGAGATTGAAGGAACCACGCAGAGCAGTGATTTGATGTTCAAGGAGCAATCGTTGTGAAGAACTATGAAGGCATGTTTCTGTTGGACCCGAGCCTGGCGACCGATGCAGCCGCGGCCGAGGCTGAGATCAAGCGCATCCTCGATCGCGCCGGCGCGACCCTGATCGGTCTCAAAAACTGGGAGGAGCGCAAGCTGGCCTACGACATGGGCGGCTACAAGCGCGGACTCTACGTGCTGACCTACTTCCGCTGCGATCCGCTCAAGATCGAGGGCATCGAGCGTGACGTTCAGCTCGGCGAGAAGACCATCCGTGTGCTGATCATTCGCCGTGACAAGATGAGCGACGAGGCGATCGCCAAGAGCCTCGCGGCTGGCCCGCCGCCCAAGACCTTCGCCCGAGGCGGCGATGAGTGGGGCGCCGGCGGTGAACGCGGCGGCGATCGATGGGGCGGCGGTGACCGCGGCGGACGCCGCGAGCGACGTCCGGCCGCCGAGGGTGAAGAAGGCGGCGCAACCGCCGTGAAGGAGCCGCCGGCCGAGGCCGGCGACGAAGCCGAAGCGGAGTAGTAGCCGCCGGCGGAAACCGGCAGGTCTGGCGTGGTCCGCGGTGATCCGCGGAAGCACGTGTTTGAGTCACGGAGTTGACGCATGGCTAATTTCAACAAGGTCATCCTGGCCGGCAACCTGACCCGCGACCCGCAGGTGACGTATCTGCCCAGCGGTTCGCCCGTCTGCGAGTTCGGTATGGCCATCAATCGCAAATGGCGTCCGCCGGATGGCGGCGACATGCGCGAGGAAGTCTGCTTCGTCGACTTGCGCTGCTACGGCAAGCAAGCCGAAACGCTTAAACAGTACATGACCAAGGGCAAGCCGCTCATGGTCGAAGGCCGGTTGAAATACGACCAATGGGAAGCCAAGGAAGGCGGCAAGCGCAGCAAGCTCTATGTGGTAGTGGACCACTTTCAATTTATCGGCGGACCCGCCGGCGACCGGGGTGGTGGCGGTGGTGGAGGGGAGCGCTATGGCGGCGGCGAGCGCAACTACAACGACAATCGCGGCGGAGCGCGGACTGAATCGCGTCCGGCAGCGCGGAGCGCGGCCCCGGCAGCCGAAGGCGATGACATGCCGCCCATGGACAGCGGTGGTGGAGATGAAGTGCCGTTTTGAGATTTCAGATTAGAAATCTGAAATTCGAAATCTTAGATCTGAAATATGTGATTTCAGATCTAAGAGATACGCAACCAGAAACTCAAGGCAACAGGAACACACAACTTATTCACACGCCGCGAACACATTGAACACGCGGCAACATTCGGAGTCGGCAACATGAACGTGAAACTCGTCCTTCGAAAAGATATTGACAAGCTCGGCTTCTGCGGCGACGTCGTTGAGGTGTCGCAGGGCTATGCCCGCAACTTTCTGTTGCCGCATCACTTGGCGCTGGAGCCCACCAAGGCAAACCTCAAGAAAATCGAGGTCGACAAGAAGATCGCTGCCGCTGAGCGCGAGCGCAAGCGGGCCATCCTTGTTGGCGTCCTCGAGCGCCTCAGCGGCGCCGAAGTCACCATCAGCGCCGCCTGCAACCCCGAGGGCCATCTCTACGGCTCGGTTGGACCGCGCGAAATTTCCCGCGCCCTCCTGGACGAAGGTCACACCGTTCAGCCCGACCAGATCAAGATGTCGCAGAACATCAAGGAGATCGGCACGCTTGAAGTCGCCGTCGTTCTCGCCGATGATCTGCGCACCAACGTGAAAGTCTGGATCGTTCGCGAGAAGTCGGCCGACGACCTGGAGGCAGACAAGGATGTCGCAGATAAGCAGCCCGCTGCCGCCGCAGAGTCCGCCGAGTCAGCCGCCCCGGCGACCGCCTGATTCCATCGCAGATCGCCTTCCGCCCCAGGATCTGGAGGCGGAGATGAGCCTGCTCGGCTCGATGCTGCTGGACCGCGAGTCCGTCGGCATCGTCCTGCCGATCATTCCGCGCGATGAGTCCCGCCGCTTCTACCGGCCCGATCACCGCACGCTTTTTGAGACGCTGGTCGATTTGTACGATCACAATCGCCCCATCGATCTCATCGTGCTCGAGGACGAGCTGCGCCGCATCGATCAGCTCGATGCCGTCGGCGGTCGCGAATACCTCATCACCCTCTGCGAGTCGGTGCCCTCCTCCGCCAACGTCGAGTATTACGCCCGCATCGTTCGCGACAAGGGCATGCTCCGCGACGTCATCGGCTGTGCCGGACAGATCATGCAGGCTGCCTACGACCAGGCCGAGCCGGCCCAGCAGATCATGGATGAAGCCGAGAAGCGGCTCTTCGGCGTCACCGAGCAGCGCATCAGCAACAACGCCCTTTCGATCCGCGAGTTCCTCGATCAGACCTGGAAGCAGATCGAATCGCAGGAAGAGGGCGCACTCACCGGCATCGCCACCGGCTACCTCGAACTTGATCACATGCTCGGCGGCATGCAGCACGGCGATCTCATCGTCCTTGCCGCGCGCCCCAGCATGGGCAAGACCGCGATCGGTCTCTCGATGCTGGCCAACATCGGCATCGGCGAGCGCGGCGACCGCGGCGTGCCCTGCGCCTTTTTCTCGCTCGAAATGAGCAACCTGCAGATCGCCCAGCGCATGCTCTGTTCGCGCGGCGAAGTCGAGATGTATCGCATGCGCCAGGGCCGCCTGAGCGAATCCGAGATTACGCATCTGCAGCTCGTCATGGGCCACATGCGCGATTGCCCGATCTACGTGGACGACTCGCCGGGCATGAGCGTGATGGAATTGCGCGCCAAAACCCGCCGGCTCAAGATGCGGCATGACATCCAGGTGGTCTTTGTTGACTACCTGCAGCTCATGTTTGACCGGGCATCCAAGGAAAGCAGACAGCAGGAAATTTCCGCGATCAGCCGCGGCCTCAAGGCCCTGGCTCGCGAGCTGAAGATTCCCGTCGTCGCACTCGCCCAGCTCAATCGACAAGTTGAAGCCCGCACCGGCAATCGTCCGCGCATGAGCGATCTGCGCGAGAGCGGCGCCATTGAGCAGGATGCCGACGTGGTCATGCTGCTGCATCGCGAGGAGTACTACTGCCAGGACAAGAATGCCATTCCGCCGGAAATCAAGGGCAAGGCGGAGATCATCGTCGAGAAGCAGCGCAACGGTCCCA
>CAYXEY010000441.1:0-4974 GCA_964464105.1 uncultured Planctomycetaceae bacterium | reverse complement strand
CCGTACTGCGTCTGTGCGTTCCAGTGGAACCCCCGCGCCTTCCGGGCTCATGCCCTTGAGGAATTTGAACAGATCGCTGTCCGTGGAAAGCACCAGCGTGGTGTTCTCCGCGATGATCGCCTGGTACGCCTGCATGGTCCGCGTGAACTCATAGAACGTCACCGCTTCGGGACTCTGGTTGTAAGCGCCCGCGTAGATCTCGGTGGCCTTCGCGTCCGCCACGCCGCGGATTTCCTCGACCTGCCGGTAGGCCTCCGACTGGATCTTGTTCAGGTCTCGAACGCGATTACCGCGGATCCTGGCAGCCTCGCCGTTGCCCTCGGACAGGAAGCGCTCGGCGATCTGACGCCGTTCGCTGATCATCCGGTCGTAAATCTTCGGGCGCACGCCTTCGTTGTAGTTGATCCGTTTGAATCGTATATCGAGCAGCTCGATGCCAAAGACCCGGACCTTCTCGGCGGCGGCAGCGAAAATCTGCTGCTCCACGAGTTGGCGCCCCTTTTGTATGGGCACGAGCGCACCCATGTTGAGGTCCTTTTCCGCGTCGGTCAGGAGGACGTCGCGCAGCGGTTCGCGGTCCTTCGTGGTGCGAATGATCTCGATGAGCTCATGCTTGGCCACGGCGTTGCGGGTTTCGCTGCCCAGAATGTCGTCGAGGCGGGACTGAGCACTGCGTTCATCGCGTAGCCGCAGAAAATATTGCAGCGGATCGGTGATCCGCCAGCGGGCGAAGAGGTCGACCGAGATGTAGAGCTTGTCCTTGGTGGGCATATCCGAGGGACTGCCGTCCCACTCGAGCACCCGTTTGTCGATTGGATTGACGTCCTGGATGAGGGGCACCTTGATCTTGAGACCGGCAGACGTCACCGGGTCGCCGACGGGCTTACCGAACTGGGTGATGATCACCTGCTCGACTTCGCTCACGGTGTAGAGCGCGCTCGTCGCGAGATACGCTCCGATGCCGAGGACCGCCAGGAGCGCGATCTGTGCGCTTTTGCTCATGGCTGCTCTCCCGTCTGAGAGTCGAGATTCAGGAATGGCAGTATGCCGCGGGTCTGCTCGTCGATGATGATCTTGGAGCGGATGCCGGGCAGCACGCGCTGCAGGGTTTCGATGTAGATGCGGCGGCGTGTGACCTCCGGCGCCTTGGTGTACTCGGCCAACAAGGCGCTGAAACGGGCAACATCCCCTTCGGCCTCATTGATCCGCTTGAGCCGATAGCCGTCGGCCTCGCGGATCCGCTGGTCTTTCTCGCCCTCGGCCAGCGGGATCACCTTGTTGTAGTCGCGGCGGGCTTCGTTGATCAGCTTCTCCTTCTCCTGCTGCGCCTGGTTGACCTCGTTGAACGACTCCTGCACCGGCTCGGGGGGGTTGATGTTCTTCAGTTGCACCTGGTCGATACTGATCCCCATTGCGTACTTGGTGGAGAGCGCCTGCATCTTGGCGAGCGCCTCGGATTCAATCTCTTGTCTGCCGATGGTAATGACCTCGTCGACGGTGCGATCGCCGACGACCTCGCGCATGACCGATTCGGAGACATAGCGCAGCGTTTCACTCGGTTCCCGAACCTCGAAGAGAAATTTCACAGGATCCGAGATGCGGTATTGAACGACCCACTCCACCAGTGCGGCGTTCAGGTCTCCGGTAACCATCTCAGTCTCTCGCCTGGTGTCCCGTCGCCCATCGCGAGCGCCCTGATAGGGATCGGTGGCCCCCGGGGTCGTAAAGCCGAATTCCTGCTTCAGTTGTCGTTTGACGGGAACGATCGTTGTGGCATCAATGCCGAACGGCAGCTTGAAGTGCAATCCCGCTGGAACGTCCTTGAGGTACTTGCCGAAGCGTTGCACGACAGCGACGGAATCGCTCGGCACCGTGTAATAGGCCGTCCACGCGAGCAGGCCGGCCCCAGCGAGAACGGCAACGATAATCAACCCGCTCGGCCCGCCGCCCGGCAGGAACTGCTTGAGCCGAGCCTGCCACTGTCGTATGAGGGCCTCGATGTCAGGCGGTGTGCCTCTGCTGCCCCATGGGCCGCCTTGTCCACCGTTTCCGCCTTGGGATGGCATTACGATTCTCCCTTCTGCATGGCAGCGGTGACGCTCATCCGGGCGTCGAGCCAACCGGACTGGCGCTCACGTCGCAGGTCGTCGTTTGGCGCAGGATGATTGCCGGTCCCGGGAGAACACGTCATCCCTTCGTTTTCGGCCCGCTCCACCGCTTGCCGGTCGGTTTCTTCCTGGCGCGATTGGCGTCTTTCCGCCGGGTCCACTCGATTGGCTTTCAGGGTCATCTCGACTTCTGCGCTGACCCGTCGCATTTGGGTCCCGCACGCGGTCTTTTGGCTGTCTTACGATATTGTCGGTGCTGTTCCACTTCGCTTTGTCGCTTGGGACAGACCGGGGAAGTGCCCGGTCTCACTGACTAAAGCGTATGCTGTCCGTTCGACTGGAGTCTGTACGCCAGCGAACATAGGGAAGCCAGCGCGGCCTTCGATCACTCGGCGCGCACCGGCAGGTCCATGAAACCTTGCCCGTGGCGGCAGGCGGGCGTTGCCGGGAGTCACGGTCAGCGTATGAGTGGCGTTGTGGAAGGTAGATTCGTCAGTTCAGGAAACTGTCGTACTGGCGTTTCATCATTGCGTAACAATCGCAGCAGGCAGCACGCAACTTTCTTCGGTCCAGAATCGCGATTCGCCCGCGACGGTAGTCGATGATGTGCTGCTTGTGGAATCCGCTCGCTGCGGCAGTGACGCTGCTGCGCCGCACGCCGAGCATGTGAGCGATGGATTCCTGTGTGGCGTGCAGTTCATCCGAACCCATTCGATCGTGGGTCATCAGTAACCAGCGAGCAAGGCGCGCGTCGATGTTGTGGAACCGGTTGCACACACCCGACTGTGCGATTTGCGTCACCAATGCGTGGACGTACCGGCGCAGCAGCTCCTGCAGGTCGCCGCGCTGGTTAGCGCACTTTGTCAGCGCATTCATATCCATGCGCATCGCGGTGCCGGCGTGCCGCACCACTGACAGGTTGCATGAGTTCACACCGCCCAGGTAGATCGCGAGCCCCACGGCGCCCTCATTGCCTTCCATGGCCACCTCCACCGTCCGACGCTTATCGACATCGAAAAGGAGCGATACAACGCCATCATTGGGAAAGTAGACATGGTCGACGGTATCGCCCGGGCCGTAGAGCACCTGGTTCTCGTGCAGCGCGACCTGCTCGAGGCTGGGGCGCAGTCGCCGGTACTCGGCTTTGGCCAGCTTCGACAGGATTCGGTTCCTGATGGGCACGTGAGCTGTGGCTGGCACCGGTATCAACCACGCCGGTCCGGGCGGCCGGAGGAATCAGTTATGTATACAGCGCGGTTCAAGCGGGTCCTGCCCATGGTCGCTCTGCATTGCCACCACTCTGACGCTTCAGAAAATGCATACGGGTGAAAGCTAGCATGTGCTTGGCCCGCCGTCCGCGCGCTGGCGTACATTGCGGCCGATGGTGGGTTGCCCGATTTGCCGGGCAGTTTCACCTGGGCGGTGAAAGACGATCACACTCCGTCCTGACCACCTGGTAGCACTCACAGACCGCACTCTCCAGACCCTGACGATCGACAATCGTGATATGCCCGCGTCGGTAGCGGATCAATCCCGCTTCCTGAAGTCGGTGCGCCGCCACCGAGACGCCTTCTCGGCGGACTCCGAGCATGTTGGCGATCAGCTCCTGAGTCATCACCAGCTCATCGGAAGGCAGCCGATCGTGGCTCAGCAGAAGCCAGCGGCACAGTTGCTGCTCGACCGAGTGGAGCCGGTTGCACACGGCAGTCTGCGACATCTGTGTGAGCAAGGCTTGCGTGTAGAGCAGCAACACTCGATGCAGTGCCGTGATGCGCCTGAATTCGTCGCGAAAGAATTTCAGCTCCAATCGGAACGCGTCGCCGGCGCTTTGAACCACCGCCCGATTAGGCGTCGTATCGCCACCCATGAACACGGCGATGCCCACTACGCCGTCACAGCCGACAACCCCCATCTCGGCCGAGGTGCCGTTCTCCATGGTATAGAGCAGCGACACGATTGCTGTCGTGGGGAAGTAGACGTGCGAGAGCGCCTCGTCCGGCTCGTAGATCACCTGTCCCAAGGCGAGTCCGACCGGCTCCAGAGCGGGTTGAAGGCGACCCAGAACGTCCGCGGGAAGCGCCGCGAGCAGGCGGTTTTGCCTCGGATCGCCGAGGTCCTCGCTGGTCATCACTTCGCCATCGCCATTTGTGTGTGCCGTAGTCCTGCCAATCGTTCGTGGGCTGCGCTTCTCCCCAATCTTACCAGCTATGTACGGTACCGAACATATAGCCTCTTGGCTCTGGCCTATGGCCGCGTTCGGAAGGAAGGCGGCCGCCGGCGACCGTCCGGCCCATACTCAATGTGCGCTGCCGTACGGACCTCAGGCCGGTATTCCTGTTACAAAAATCAATGAACTGCACGACCGCACCACATACGCCCAACGCTGTGACAGCCATGTCACCGCGACGAACACACGCCCTAGGCATTCGCCTGGTGATGCTGGTTGCCCTTCTGACAGCCTCCTCCAGCCCCGTGTTCGCTCAGGTTCGCTCCGACGATATGCCCGAGAATGCGAGCCCGAATCGCTATGGAAGCGGGTGGACGTGCGATCGGGGCTATCGAAAGGTCGACGGCATCTGCAACGTGGTCAAGGTGCCGGCCAATGCATATTCAACGGATACGTCCTACGGGCGCGGCTGGAGGTGCACTTGGGGCTATCGGGAGACTGGTGAGTCGTGCTTGACGGTCAAGCCGCCAGCGAACGCTCATCTGAGTTCCCCAAACGGCGACACATGGAAATGTGATCGCGGATTTCGAAAGAGCGACGATAAGTGCGTCGTCATCAAGGTGCCACCGAATGGATACTTGTCGAACGCCTCGTTTGGGACCGGTTGGGAATGCGAGGCGGGGTACCGGGCGGAGGCTG
>CAYXEY010000440.1:0-4983 GCA_964464105.1 uncultured Planctomycetaceae bacterium | reverse complement strand
GGCGACCTGCATGAGCGTGGTGCTGGTGCGCAATGGCGGCAGGCGCTTCTTGGCGCGCTCCGCATTGATGGCCGTAAGGAGATCCTGCGTAAGCGCTTCCTGGTCGGGTGCGTCATGGCAAACGGCGGGAGGCGTGACTTGAGACTCGGGCGCCGAGTTGATAAAGGGAATCTGGACATCCTGGCACCCGCTCAACCCGAGCAGGGCAGTGATGGCAAAGCCAGAGCGTAGGGTCCAGTGCTTTAGCGCCAAGTAACGCACTCCGGACAATCAGCCGCGCAATCCAATTGACGGCCCAGCCCGCCGGCTGTTAGTAAGTGGCCGGCACTGCCTCATTGTATCGGTCGCAACCCTCAGATCCTCACGCTATGGCCCAAAATGCGGGTTATGGGACTGAAAGCCTGGGTTCTAAATCCAGGCAAGGTCGCCACCCAAGGCTATGATCTCGCTTGACCTATGAAATTATCGCGTCCGGGGGCAGCGGGTTCATCCACGCTCCGCAACATGATTGAGACCCAGATTGCCGCGCGCGGCATCGACAATCCCGCGGTCCTGCAAGCATTGGACGTAACGCCGCGAGAATGGTTCGTGGCGGATGGGCAAATTCCGCTGGCCTATGCGGATCGCCCGCTGCCCATCGGTCAGGGTCAGACCATCTCGCAGCCCTACATCGTGGCGTTGATGACATCGATGCTCCAGGTGCAACGTTCGCACCGGGTGCTGGAAATCGGCACGGGGAGCGGCTATCAGACAGCCATTCTCGCGCGGCTGGCCGCCGAGATTTTCACGGTTGAGCGCTTTGCCGAGTTATCGCGCCTTGCTGCCGAGCGACTCCAACACCACGGAATCTCCAACGTTAGATTCCGCGTCGGCGACGGATCCCTGGGCTGGCCCGAGGAGGCACCGTTTGACCGAATTGTCGTAACCGCAGCAGCGCCCGAAATACCCCAGCCCTTGTATAGGCAACTGTGCGATGGCGGACGGATGGTATTGCCCGTGGGTCCAGAGAGCGATCAGACGCTTCGGGTCGTGGAGCGCAACGGCACCGAGTTTGTCGAACATCCCGGAATCCCGGTGCGATTCGTGCCCTTGATCGGAGCCTTTGGCTTTCGCGATTCCTGACCGGTTACTGGGGATTGCATCGTCGGAATTAGGGGTATTTCCGGTCCTGAATCAAGGCACGGCCAAACCGCGCGCCGTCACCGCGACGATGGTACCTGCGCGGAGTAGGCGCCCCGATTCCAAAGTACGGGCCGGATGTTCGCTGCACGATAAAGGCAACGGACGTGAATGACGCGAGCACAAGGGGCACCGGAATTTTTGTCTCGTAATCTAAATCGGACTTGGCCTATAATCGCCCCTCGCTCGCCCCATTGCATCGACATAACGCCGACCGCATGCGCGCGTCGGCTTGATTTCAGCGACCCTTCAATTGGTGAACGGCCCGCGTCGGCCGGGTGAAACCCAAGGAGTAAACGACATGCAGCACCGCCATCGTATTGCAATGTGGACACTTGTCGCCTTACTGGCGGCAGGGCCGATGAACGCCTGGGCCGCCGAACCCGGCGCGCCCGAGGGCAAGCCCGAGCCAAAGGGCCCGCCGGCGGCCAAGCCTGAGCAGCCGGAATATCCCAAGTTTGAAGAGGCGATGAAGGATTTCACCCAGGTTCAGGTCATCGAGCCCGATGACAAGGACCAGCCGCTCTTCACCCTCTGGCACAACAAAAAGACAGATGCCTTGCGAGCCCAGATCCCCGCGGGCTTGATTGGCCAGCAGTTCATGATCGCCTCCAGCATGTCGGGCGGTCCGACGGCAACTGGTTTCCAGCTTGACGATTTTCTCGCTTACTTCGAGAAGATGAACAAGCAGCTCGTGCTGATGCGGGTCGATCCGCGTTACGTCGAAGGCAGCAGCCCGGTGACCGACGTCATCAAGCGCAGCTACGGCGGAAATGACATTCTCAAGACGATCCCCATCATCACCATGCAGGGCGGCGACGCGATCATCGATCTCGACAGCGTCTTCAAGAACGATTTCTCCGAGATCGGCGGCATGGGCGGCGGCGCAATCAATCCCGGCCTGTCCAAGTGGGCCGAGTTCAAGGTCTTCCCCAAGAACGTTGAGCTTTCGGTCGACCTCGCATTCATGCGGCGTGGCGCGGGCCGGCGCATGCAATTCCACTACAGTCTTTCCCGCATTCCCAAGGGCGACGGCTTCAAGCCACGCGCCGCGGACGATCGCGTCGGTTACTTCATGACCGTGCGCAAGGACTGGAACAAGAGCCCGGCTTCGAAGACCCTGTTCGATCGCTACATCAATCGCTGGAATCTGCAGAAGAGCGACGACTCGGCCGAGCTTTCGCCGGTGAAAGAGCCGATCACCTGGTACATCGAGAAGACCGTGCCCATCAAGTATCGCCGCTACGTCAAAGAGGGCATTCTTGAGTGGAACAAGGCCTTCGAGAAGTGCGGCTTCCTTGATGCCGTCGTCGTCAACCAGCAGGAGAATGATCGCGACCGCTTCGGCAACCTCGACCCCGAGGACAGCCGCTACAACTTCTTCCGCTGGATCGTGACCGGCCGCGGCTTTGCCATGGGACCGTCCCGCGCTCATCCGCTCACCGGACAGATCTTCGACGCCGACATCGTGTTCGACGATGCCATGGCACGACACTACGTCAGCGACTACGAGCGCCTCACCGGCGGCGAAGACAGTTGGGATGGCTACAACCCGCTGCTGGAGAACTTCTTCAAGAGCCACCCGCAGTGGGCGCACCGCACCCCATGGGAAAACCTGTTGCCGAACCTGAAGCTGCAGGAAGATCCGGACGCCGAGCTGCGCTTGAACCTGATGAAGCACATGAGCCAGCGCGGCAAGCCGATGTGCGAGTGCTCGGCCGGCATGGCGCGGCAGATCGATTTCGCCAACGTGGCCATGGAGTCCAAGGGCCTGGGCCGCAACAACGAGGAGTTCATTGGCCAGATCATCAAGGAAGTGGTCATGCACGAGGTGGGTCACTGCCTCGGCCTGCGACACAACTTCAAGGCCAGCACCTGGCTGACCATGGACGAGATCGCCAAGCAGAACCAGGCCGGCGAGCCCAATGTCGGCTCGGTCATGGATTACAACCCGCCGATTATTTCGGCCCGCGGTTCCGAGCAGGGCAGCTTCACCACCCGCTCGATCGGCCCTTATGACTACTGGGCCATTGAGTACGGCTATCGCCCGGTCGGCAAGCCGCACAAGAGCGAGGAAGACATGCTCAAGGCGATTACCTCGCGCTCGCAGGAGCCGGGTCTGGCCTATGCAACCGACGAGGATGTCATGTCGATCCTCTCGCCCGACCCCCTGTCGAACCGCTTCGACATGGGCAAGGACTGCATGGACTATGCCAAGCACCAGATCAAGCTGACGGAAAGCCTGCTCGAAGACATCGACAAGTGGGCGGTCAAGGACGGCGAGTCCTACAACCGTCTGCGCCGCGCCTTCACTCGCGTCTTCAGCGAGAAGGCCCGCGCGTCGGCGTTCGTGGCCCGCTTCGTCGGCGGTCAGTACGTCAATCGCGGTCACAAGGGCGACAAGGATGCGGCCAGCCCGCTGACCAACGTCGAGGCGGCCAAGCAGCGCGAGGCCGTGAAGTTCGTGGCCGAGAACATCTTTGCCGAGGGCGCCTGGAAGGTGAAGCCGGAGCTGCTCGCCAAGCTCGGCCCCGGCCACCAGCAGCACTGGGATTCCGAGGAGTTTGACCTCCGCAAGGAGTTCAACATTCACGACGTGGTGGGCGGCGCACAGTATCAGTGCCTGTTTAACCTGATGAATCCCTTTGCCATCGGCCGCATCCACGACAATGAGGTCAAGTTCAATGACGGTGAGGAGGCTTACACCCTTTCCGAGCACATTCGCTCGGTCACCGATTCGATCTGGGGCGAACTCGACCAGTCGGAGCGCAAGGGCACCGATCGCAAGCCTTACATCAACAGCTTCCGCCGCAATCTGCAGCGCGACCATCTGGGCATGCTGCTCGACCTGGTGTTGAGCGATCCGGGTGGAATCGTCCCGGCTGATGCCAATGCCATCGCCCGGCTGACGGTCGCCAAGCTGTCGGAGAAGGTCGGCAAGGAGCTCAAGTCCGGGGATCTGGACACGGCCAGCGAGGCGCACCTGACGGATGTCAAGAAGCGCATCGACAAGGCCCTTGAGGCTCAGTACATGGTCGGCGGCGGTGGCGCAGGCGGCGGCGGATTCTTCTTCTTCCGCCCGACGCCGGACAAGTCGGAGACCATTACAATTCTGCCACAGCAGTAAACTGCGAACTGCACTGGACAGGTGGTGAAATCACCCACTTGTTCGCGCAAAAATGGATGAATCCGGGCGGCCCGCGAGACCAGTGGTTTCGCGGGCCGCCTTTCTTTTTTTTCTGAGTTTTCGCCTTTGATTGTTGCTTGACACGCCTTCACCAAGGCAAACAATATGTGTCTTGGCATGCGTGAAGTTCGTGAAATCGTCGATCGTTTGGATGTTGCAGAGTTGTGAAATGAAAGCGCGAATGGCATTGCTGGTCGTCTCGGCGTTCTGGCTGGCGCAACCTGCCGGGGCCGCGCCGCCGAAATGGCGCGAAGCGCTGGTCGATCAATCGTGGCGGGATACGCCGGCGCGCGTAATCATCGAGGACGTTTCGCGACAAGCGGAATTGCGGCTATTGCTGGACGACAAAATTGCTGTGCGGCTCGACGCAGCGCACGTCACGCTGCTGGCTCGCAATCAACCGGCGTCCGTGATCATTCGGCGGATTGGCGAGCTGACCGACATGGATCTCGTCATTGTCGGTAATCGCCTGGTGGCCTATGAACATGGCCGGGTGCCGGCAATGTTGATCGTCGCCGACGAGTTGAGTTCGACCGAAAAGAATGACGCGTCGGTCGCGGATGAGAATGGGCAACGATACGATTGCGAGTGGATTGATCTGACCGTGCCCGCCATAG
>CAYXEY010000439.1:399-5016 GCA_964464105.1 uncultured Planctomycetaceae bacterium | reverse complement strand
GTGGTCTCAGTGGGTTGCGACAGCTTGACGCGTTGCACGGGCCCATCGCCGATCTTCACGTCGAGTTCAGCTTCGCTCACGGTCTCCATGCCCTTGTGCGTGACCGAGACAACGTGAATGTCGAACTGTCCACCGATGGCGGGCATGTTGGTGGACCAGCGCTTACCCTCAAAGGCCGCGAAGCTGGCCAGCTCGGGGTTCTGCCGCGCCTGAAAACGGGCGATGGAGAGCACCTTGATGCTCGGGGCCAGCAACACCACATCGCCCTCAATCTTCTGCCCGAAATAGACAAACGACGCCGCGCACAGCATCAACAACCCCGCATGCACGGTCAGCACGCCGAGGTTGCGAACGCTGAACGGGATGCGCCTGACCGTGGCGGTGATAAGCGTGACGCAGAACAGGCCGATGAGCGTGCCGAAGATCCAATGGTTAAAGAACTGGAACTCAGTCAGCTCAAAGTACTGCCGGGCGGGGGGGATCGCGGAGCCGATCGCGCTATAGACGATGATGATGAAGATGAGTGCGATTCCGACCCGAATGCTGCTGAAAAAACGGAGCAGGGCATTGAAGAAGCGCATCGGCGGGTGCGTTGGCGGCGTGCTGTGCATAAGTCAGTCATTCTAGTCGGTCAGCCCGTGGGATGCCCCGGTGGTTGCGGGCCGAGACTGGCTGGCATAGTCTCATTCCCCATAAGGGGAACGGCGAATGCGCATCGGATATTTCGACTGTTTCAATGGGGCCGCGGGTGACATGATCCTCGGGGCCCTCGTCGCCGCCGGCGTTTCGGCAGATGACCTTCGGGCCGACCTCTCCAAGTTGAAGCTCGCTGATTATGAACTCGCGATAACGCCCATCAAGAAGCAGGGCTTCGCGGCCGTGAAGGTGGATGTGAAGATGACCGGCAAGCCGGGTCATCGACACCTGCATCACATCACGAAGATCATCGACGACAGCGACCTTGGGCCGACGATTAAGTACGACGCCCGCCGCATCTTTACGCGTTTGGCTGAGGTCGAGGCCGCGGCGCATGGCTCCACGATCGAGAAGGTGCATTTTCACGAAGTCGGGGCGGTCGATGCGATCGTCGATGTCGTCGGGTCGGTCTGCGGTCTGGCGCGACTGGGAATCGAGCGCGTGGTCTGCTCGCCAATTCCGGTCGGCAGCGGCACCGTCACCTGCGATCACGGCATCATGCCCGTGCCGACGCCCGCAACGGCGGGGCTGCTGGTGAACGTGCCGATTGCCGAGACGACTGAAACCGGCGAATTGACGACGCCGACCGGTGCGGCCATCCTGACGACGCTGGCGGCGTCTTACGGGCCCATGCCGCCGATGCAAATCAAGACAGCCGGCTTCGGTGCGGGCACGCGGGATGGCAAGACGCGGCCCAACGTGTTGAGATTGATCGTTGGTGAAATGGGGGAAACCGCCGCCGAGTCCGACTCGGTCGTGGTGCTGGAGGCGAATCTCGATGATACGACGGGCGAAGAGGTGGGCCATGCGCTCGCCAAGCTGTTGGCGGCCGGGGCGCTGGATGCGTTCGCGACGCCGGTCACGATGAAGAAAGGCCGGCCGGGCGTGATGGTGACGGTGCTGGCAGAGCCGGGCGGCGTGTCTAATTGCGAGGCCATCCTGTTCGGCGAGACAACCACGTTTGGCATTCGGCGACACACGTGCGAAAGGCGTAAGTTGGCGCGACGGTTTGAATCCGTCGCAACGCCTTATGGCGATGTGCGAATGAAGATCGGCGAATCGGCGGGGCGGGTGATCGTGGCCTCGCCCGAGTACGACGATTGTGCCGCCATCGCCGCGAAGTCCGGCGCGTCACTTCGCGCGGTCATGCAGTCCGCGCGGACCGCGTGGCAGGCGAAGTCGCGGTAGTCGAATGAGCATGCTCATGCTGGCGTTCGATTTCGATCAGATCAGTCCGACGCAATGGGGCATCGCGGCCCTGTTCGTGACCGGTGCGATTGTTTATGTTGCGTCGCGACGGCAGCGGAATCCTGAGCCGGAGCTGAAAGGCCCGCGGAGGCAGTCAAAGGAATCCGCGGCAGAAGTGAAGTCGCTGCAGGGTGATCTGGGCCTGCTGATTGGCGAGCTGGAGTCTCTTTCGGCGCGGCTCAGCGCTGAAGCGGAATCGCGCGAAGCGAAGCTGCAGGAGCTGATCGCGAGAGCGGATGAGCGCATCGCCACCTTGCAATCTCAAGCAAACGCGCCGGTTGCGGGTAGAACTCTGGGTCAAATCGCCACGGGAACTCCGTCGCTCGGCCCGATGCCGACGCTGCGGTCTCTCGTCGCGCCGGCGTCGAATATGCAGATCGCACCTAGCGTGACAGACGATCGGCATCGCGCTGTTTATTCGCTTGCCGACGAAGGATTGACGGCCGTAGAAATTGCACAGCGAACCGGCCAGCGCGCCGGCGAAATAGAATTGATTCTGAACTTGCGTCCCAAGCCGCCGGCGAACCGTAAGAATTGAACCGTTTGCCGCCGCGCTGACGGCAGTGTTTGCGCCAGTCAGCCAACACGTACGAGCGCACTGCTCATCGAGCAGATACGCGCCCCTCCAGACCGGGATCACTCAAGCTGCGGATGACGGTTGCACGCCGGTTGGGCTCGCAGCGTTGGCCGGATCGGGGATGGGTCGCGGCGTCGGTGGCACGCCTGCGGTGCGATTGGCTCCCGCCGCGGAGTTCGCCTGGGCCTCTTCGACAAGCGTCTTCTGCAGCCACTCGTTGAGCTTCTTATTCTTCTGTACCACGGCCGCGAGCGAATCAGCCTGCGTGCCCTTGCCGACCGGAACGGGTTTGCGAGCTGCTGCTGCGATGGCCGCTTGCGATGCTGCCGGAGTCGCCGGCGCTCGCCGCGGAACGTTGGGCGTGCCATCCGATCGGAACGCCATTTGAGATGATGGCAGCGCGAATTGGGTATGCAGCGACTCGGGGTTCAACGCCGCCTTCAACGAGGCGATTTCGCGCGGCACGCTCTTGGCGATCTCGTCGGCCGACGATAGTCGATCGCGCAAGCGGTCGATCCGGTTATCCATTGCCCCATACAGTTGGCGAATGATCGTCACCAATTTGGCGACTTGCTCAGTGTGTTTCCGCAAGTCGACCAGCCGTTGATCGGCCGATGCGGTCGCCTCGGCCACTTCGAGCTTGCTCGTCTGGGCCTTGCCGTTGGCGTCGGAAAGCTGGCGAATGATCAGGGCGATCTTGGAGGACATGTCCTTCAACAGTTGTGCGTTCTTGCGGGCCTCGCCGACCAATTCGCGCGGCATGTGCATGAGCTGCACGGTCTGCTCCTGCACGTCGTCGGCCCGCTTGAGCAAGGCCTGCGATTCGGACTGCGCCGTGCGATGCGCCTGGGTCGCCTGGCGCAGGGCCTCGGTGGATTCATGCCGAGATTCGCCGAGTTCGCGCTTCGTTGCCAGCACCTGATCCTTGACGCGGTCGACATCCTCCATCACTTCGCCGCGCAGGCGGACCAGATCGGTCTTGACGCTCTCAGCGGCCGATTCCGAGCGTTGCAGGATCGCCTCGGCCTGCTCGCGGAAGCGGTCGGCTGATTCCTGAGCTTGTGCGAGCAGCCGGGTGGCCTGATCGCTCATGGCCGTCGCGCCACCCTGTGCCTGCTTGAGCAATTCGTTTGCATGTTCGCGGATGTTGGCCGCGCCCGCCTGCACCTGATCGAGCAGTCGCGCCGCGCTGCCGCGAATCTGCTCGGCGCTGGCTTCGACCTGCTGACGCAGCGTGGTCATCTTTCGCTGATGCGCGTCGGCGTCGCGCTGGGCGCCATCGCGGAGTGCCTCGATTTGCGCTGTGACGCCGCCGGCCGTCGTGCGGAGCTGCTCGATGGCCGATGTCGCGGTTTCACGAAGTTCAGCGCCGATGCGTGAGAAGTCGCGCTGCAGCGTGGCCGAACGGTCGGTCATCTGAGTGAGACCGGCACGGACCTCGGCGAGCGAATTGCGGCTGTGCTCCGCGATCGTCTCCACCACGCTCTCGGCCTGATCGACGGCAGACTGGGTTCGCGCCGCGGCCTCCTCGGTTCGCTTCGCCAATTCGCGCGTCGCGGCTTCGGCCTCGCCTTTGAGGCGATCGGCCTCCTTGGTCGCATTGACCAGACAGTCTCGAATCTGCTGTCCTGCCGAAGCCAGGCTGTTCTGTGAAGACTGGCGAATGAGCTGCAGCTTGCGGGAGAACTCGTCGGCGCTGGCCGCGGCCTGGCGCACCAGTGTTTCCACCTGGCCCTCGGTATCTTCGATCGCCTTGCGATTTCGCTCGACGATTTCGGTCATTTCGCGCTGCATGCGGGCCGACTGTTCGTCGGTCGTCACGCGGCATTCAGTGGACCGCCGTTCAAGTGCTTCAACCGATTCAACCAGACGACTGTAGATTTGTTCGGCGCCGGTACCGACCTGCGACACGCGCGTCGTGGCCAGCTCAAGCGTCTCGGTGACACGAATCTGCAGATCATCAATGACCCGCGTGGCCCGCCCGCTCGCGGCCGCCAGTTCATCCGCCAGGCGGACCGCCACGGTGCGAGCCGATTCCTCGCGGCCCGACAACTCGTCGCGAAGGATGCGCATCTCGGCTCCGACGGTGTTCTGCA
>CAYXEY010000439.1:0-389 GCA_964464105.1 uncultured Planctomycetaceae bacterium | reverse complement strand
GCCAGTTCCTGGATCGTGGGGCGGCAGCGGCCCAGGGATTCGGCCACGCGATTCTCGGCCTCGGTCGCCTGCTCGCGCACCCGGACCTCGCTGATGTCCAGCGTGCCGCGAACGTCCGAGCGAAGCGAATCGACCCGAGCCTGCAGTTCGCTGATGCCTGCGGCGGCTTCGCGGGTGAGATCGTTGATCTTCTGCCGCAACTGATCGAGCCGGCCCTGGCCCTTGCTGACCGAGTCGCCGATGCAATCGCGGAGGGCTTCCAGTTGCAGGTCCGCCTGGCTGCGCAGTTCCTTTGACTGAATCTGCAGGTTGGCCAGAGCCTGGTTAAGGTCGAGCTGAATTTCCTCCGCCGAGCGCTTTGCCCGCGCGCTCGCCGCAGACAACGACGA
>CAYXEY010000438.1:0-5023 GCA_964464105.1 uncultured Planctomycetaceae bacterium | reverse complement strand
GCAGCGGCCGACTACATCCAGCTCTATGACGGCGACAAGAACACGCTCGCCGAATCGCTCGGCTACATCCAGCAGACGGCCGCTGAGATTCTCGCGGCAATCACGCACGAACAGCCGAGCGAATGAGGCCGCTCGCCTTAAAGCCGGTCTAACCGACCGGCTTCTTTTTTGCTTCGCGGCCAAGGCGAAAGCGGGCTTCGGAATTAAGTAGTACCGTACTACTTAATTCCGCCGGTACTGCGAAATCCCGCGAGAAAACGCGAAGCCGTGCGAAGCGTTGCGAAACACTCAGGCGACGCTAAAATGCCTGTAATTGAAGGCATTCCAGCCGTTGTTCGGCGTGCGGTCCAGGCTTTTCCCAAGCTGGACGTCGAGGGTTCGAATCCCTTCGCCCGCTTTTGTAACTTCCAACAGAACAAGGATTTATGATTGTCTTGCCTGCGACCGGGAAAATAGTTGCGTCTACTTTTGCGTCAGAATGGGACGCTGATTGAACAAGCATTAGCTTGCAACCACGCATTTGGAACGCAAAATCGCGGGTCGCGCGAGTGACGGATGAATCAGGGGATGCCAAAATGCTGGACGTCCATGGTTCTAACCCGCAAGGGATTGATTGAATCCAATCGGCAGTGCGTGTCTGATGGCCTGTCTGCTTGACCTCGACGAGTTAGCAAGCGCGAAGCCTTGACGCGCGATGATGTTCATGCGACACGTCAGGTATGATTCAATCATGAGCCTAACCGGAGAAGATCCGTTCGGAGTCGAAGAGCGAGACGCTCACTCGCGATCAAAAACGCAATCTGTAGATTATCGCGGCGCCTCTGACGAGCACTTTCTCCGCATCTACCGGGAATTGAAGGAAGTTGCCGGCCGGCAACTTGCCAATGAGCGCAAAGGTCATACGTTGACGGCAACCGCACTTGTGCATGAGGCATACATGCGTGTTGTCGGCAAACGAGAAGTGGAATGGGCTGGGGCGGAACATTTCTTTTGCGCCGCTGCCGAGGCGATGCGTCGTATTCTTATCGAGCATGCCCGGGCCCGCGGCCGGATCAAGCGGGGGAGCGGCGCCAGGCGGGCCCCCATGAACGTTCTCGATTTGGCCGCTGACACGGATTCAGAAGATGTGATGATGCTCGACGAGGCCGTTCGTCGCTTGGAGCAGGAAGACGAGCGGGCAGCGGTCACGGTTCGCCTCCGATTCTATGCCGGACTCGGCGCCGATGAAGTCGCCAAGGTGCTGGGGGTGTCGCCCAGCACGGTTGACCGGGATTGGGTCTTTGCCAGGGCCTGGCTGCATCGCGCGATAAGCGACTCCAATCCCTGAGCGACATTTCAATTGGGGAGGGGCCTCCAGATGGACCGAGCCTTTCTCGATCGAATGAAAAACCTCTTCGACGCCGCTCGTCGGCTTCCGGGGGCGGAACGGGTTTCGTACCTCGATCGCGAATGTGGTGAAACTCCGCACGGAAGATTACTCCGCGACGAAGTGGAATCACTGCTGCGCTCCCTGAACGATGCCGGGAGTTTCCTCGGCGAGCCCACTGTGGCCGGTCTGCCAGCCCCTGCGAATCCAAACCCCATGACCGCCGACCCGCGGTCTGCGCCCGAACTACCGGATGCCGGGCCAGGCGCTCCGCTGTCCGAAGGACGTAACGACTCGACCGTTAGTGCTCCCCTCTTTGAAGGTCCGGGCACCCGAATCGGGCCGTACAAACTGCTTCAGCAAATCGGCGAAGGCGGCTTCGGTGTCGTGTTCATGGCCGAGCAGGAAACCCCCGTGCGGCGGCGGGTGGCCCTGAAGATCATCAAGCTGGGCATGGACACCCGCCAGGTGATCGCCCGCTTCGAGGCCGAGCGCCAGGCCCTGGCGGTGATGGATCACCCCAATATCGCCAAGGTTCACGACGGCGGCGCGACCGAGACCGGTCGTCCGTATTTTGTGATGGAGCTGGTGAAGGGCCAGCCGATCACGACGTACTGCGACGAGCACAAGCTTCCGATCCCACAGCGGCTGGACTTGTTCGTACAGGTCTGCCAGGCGGTGCAGCATGCCCACACCAAGGGGGTGATTCACAGAGACATCAAGCCGAGCAACGTGCTGGTGAGCGAGGTGGACGGTCGTCCCCTGGTCAAGGTGATCGACTTCGGCATCGCCAAGGCGACCGACCATCGGCTGACCGAGAAGACGATCTTCACGCAATTCGAGCAGATGATCGGTACGCCGCAATACATGAGCCCGGAGCAGGCGGCGGGAAGCATCGATATAGACACACGGACGGACGTGTATTCGCTGGGTGTCTTGTTGTACGAACTGCTAACGGGCACCACGCCATTTGAAGGTAACAAGCTACGGAGCGCCGCTTATGACGAGATCCGGCGAATCATCCGCGAGGACGAACCGCCCAAGCCCAGCACGCGGCTGAGTTCATCGACGGATTCACTACCGAGCGTTGCTGCAGTACGCCAAATCGAACCCGGCAAACTGACTAGGCTGGTCCGGGGCGATCTCGACTGGATCGTGATGAAGGCGCTGGAGAAAGACCGCGGCCGGCGGTACGAGACGGCCAATGGGTTGAGCGCGGATTTGCTTCGATTTGCGAACGGCGAAGTAGTGGGAGCCGCGCCGCCGAGTCGGTTCTATCGACTCCGCAAGGTCGTGCGCAGGAATAGGGGTTTGTTTGCGTCTGGGGCGATTGTCACGGTCTCTCTGGCAATCGGATTGGGTATAGCCATATGGCAGGCGCGAATTGCCCGTAAACAAAGCAATCTGGCGTGGCTGGCGGAGCAAGAACAGCGCCGATTAGCGGCGTTGGAAGCCGATGCCAAAGCTGAAGCACTGAGAAAGGGAAAGGAAACAGCACGAGTCGCTGAATTCCAGGGACATATGCTCAGCGGCATAGATATTGCCAATGCTGGGGTCCTGCTTTTCAGTGACTTGGCCGATCGGCTTAATGCAGCATTAGCTAAGAAAAACATAAGTGAGCCTGACAGACTTTCCAAAGTGGAGGGCCTGCGCGAACTTCTTCGCGACATTAATGCAACGGACGTCGCAGCGACAATGATCGATCGAACGATTTTAAAGCCGGCAATCGAGGCCATCGACAAGCAATTTGACAAGCAACCCGTCGTTGATGCGTATTTGCGTCAGACTCTCTCAATAGTCTATCGTCAACTCGCACTTTATGACGACGCGCTCCCACTTCAAAAATCCGCGCTGGCGACACGAGAAAGAGAGTTCGGGAATGAGCACGAGGAAACAATCTGGTCTCGTTCCGCAATGGGCTGCCTTCTCGTGTTACAAGAAAAGTTAAGTGAAGGCGAACCGTACCTAAACGCTGCCTTGGAGGGTTTCCGGCGAACACTCGGCGAAGAGCATCACAGTACAGTTGCGGCGATTGTAAACCTGGGATCGCTATATCACCGGCAGGGCAAATTGGAAAAAGCGGAATCTTATCTGCGCGAAGGATTAAGAAAACGCGAGAAGCTCCTGGGAGAAGATGATTTTGAGACAATTGATGCCGCGAGACAGTTGGCAATGACGTTAATGGAACGGGGTAAGCTCACCGAGGCCGAGAAGTATTTTCGTCGAGTCTTAGAAGTTCGCCGGCGCCTCCGAAGCGAGGGCCATCCCGATACGCTTCAATCCATCAGTGACATGGGCAGCATTCTGCAATCCCGCGGCAAAGCAAAGGAGGCGGAGCCTTATTACCGCGAAGCGCTGGAGCAGGGCCGCCGCGTCAAAGGTGAAAGCCATCCGGATACCTTGGTGGCGATCAATAACATGGGTTATTGCCTTCAGGCACAAGGCAGATTCGCCGATGCAGAGCCGTATTTCATTGATGCATTGGCTAGGCGGCGTCGGGTACTTGGTCCCGACCATCCTGCAACACTCACGTCCACCGAAAACATGAGCTATATCCTAGCGCGCCTCAATCGGCCTGAAGAGGCCGAACCCTATGGGCGAGAAGCCCTTGAAGGGCGCAGGCGCGCCTTCGGCGACCTACATCAGGATACACTCAACAGCGTCAACAACATGGCCGGACTCTTGAGAAGTTTGCGAAGGCCAGACGAGGCCGAAGCGTACTATCGGGAGGCACTCGAGGGGCGGCGAAAACTGCTGGGCGATGATCATCCCGACACATTGACATCGCTAAACAACATGGGAGTTTTTCTTTCCTCGCAAAAGCGGTTTGGTGAGGCGGAAATCGTTTGCCGGGAGGCGTTCGAACGGAATCACAGAGTATTCGGGGATAAGCATCCTTACTCCATTACGACGACCCTGAGGTTGGCATACGCACTCCAAGCTTTAGCTAGATATGCAGAGGCAGAGCCTTTGTTTGTGCAGACCTATGAATCCGTCAAAGACATCGCAAATCCGCGGAAAGTGCTCGGTGCCCTAAACAGCGAAGTCGCAATCCGATATTTGGCCGACTTCTACGATACCTGGCACAACGCTGAGCCTGCCGCGGGCCATGCCGCCAAGGCCGCGGAATGGCGTCAAAAACTCAGGGAGTCATCCCCAACTTCTAATCCGGCCAGTCAAACGGCGACGTCACAACCAAGCGAGTCTATTGCGCCTGCAACGGCTCCGGCATCGCCCGCATCCGAACCCAGCGACTGAACCAGGAAGTGCCTTTGGGAGGATCAGGTGTCGTGGATCCTGCATTGCATGAACGAGTGAGATTCATCTTCGATCAAGTCCGCAAGCTCCCCCGGGAGCAGCGTGCGGCGTCGCTCGACCAACTCTGCGCAGCACATGCCGACGCCGATGAGTTACGGGCCGAGGTCGAATCGCTGCTGCGCTCCCTCGATGAGGCTGGCGAGTTTCTTGCTTCTCCGACCGTGCCATTCGAATCAGATCAAGACGCGAAGGAGGACCTCAATTCCTCGGCTCCGACTCGGCTGAGAGGCGACCGCGACGACGATGCTGGCCCCCAGGACACAACGGCGAACGCTCCGCTATTTGAAGGTCCTGGGGCGCGGATCGGGCCGTACAAGCTGCTGCAGCAGATCGGCGAAG
>CAYXEY010000437.1:0-5038 GCA_964464105.1 uncultured Planctomycetaceae bacterium | reverse complement strand
GTCCCTTACCGACCTCGATCTCACCGACATCGTGCCACTCGACGCCGATCGCGAAAGCCGTAAGAAGCACGGCCTGGATGGCCATCGGCAGCACGTAGATTGATTCCCACCCGCGCCGCCGGCCGGTCTCGGTGCACAACCCGGATATGAACGCCCCGGCGAGACACATGGCTAGAAGAAATGTCGCGAAGCCCGCCCATTGGCCGTGGAACAGGATGCGGCCCCATTGCGAGAGCGTGCCGGAGACGTGGCTCGTGACCGTGCCGCAGGTCAAGATGGTGATGACGTTTGTATAACCAGCGACCCAGGCCAGGGTGATGGCCAGTCGGGCCTGTTGAGCAAACGAATGGGCCTTGGAGGAGAGCATCGCGGGCGGGATTGTAAGCGGGCGAGGCCCTTGGACTTATGCCTTCTCGAACAACTCCATCACCGGCTTGGCGTCAACATCTTTCACGATGCGGAAGGGGCGCTTGTCGGGGGCGCGGTTGGTTTGCGTGAAGTCGATGCCGAGGGCCTTGCACAGCGTCGCATGCAGGTCGCCCACGCGCACGGGCCGCTCGCCGACCGACTTGCCGGCGTCGCTCTTGCCAATCTTGCGCATGGGCTGAATGCCGCCGCCGCCGATGACCGCGCTCCACACCTGCGGGAAGTGGTCGCGACCCTGGTTGCCGTTGATTTTGGGCGTGCGCCCGAACTCGCTGGTGAGCAGCACGACCGTTCGGTCGTACAGCCCCTTGTGAATGAGATCCTGAATGAGCGTGGAGACCGCCATGTCCATTTCCGGCGCCTTGCGTTCGATGGCGTCGAAGTTGTCCTGATGGGTGTCCCAACCGCCGAGTTCGACTTCGACGAATCGAACGCCGGACTGTACCAGCCGCCGGGCCAACAGACAGCCCTGACCGAACCCCGAGCGGCGGCCGTAGGCCTCGCGGACCGCGGCAGGCTCCTCATCGAGATCGAAGATCTTGGCGGTCTGCGGTCGCATCATCTGCAAAGCGGCGCTGTAGTGCTGGGCGTATGCGCTCATCGCGTCGTCATTGGCGTGCTTGCGATGGAAGCTCTTGTCCAATTCGCGAAGCAGCTTGAGGCGATCATTGAATCGCTTCTCGCCGAGGCCCTGGTGATAGACCAGATTGCGATCGGCGTCGTCGGCGTTGCCGATGTAGTAGGGCGCGTACTTGGGCCCGAGGTATCCGGCAGCCCAGTCGATGCCGATGCTGATGTAAGGGGGCAGGTAGGCATCGCGAGCCGACGGGCCTTTGTATTTCGCAATGATGCTGCCGATGGTCGAGTGCTGCGTGCTGGCGATGGGCGGATAGCCGGTGTGCATCTGATAAGTCGCACGGCCGTGATCGAACTCGTTGCTGGTCATGCTGCGAATGATCGACAGGTGTTTGAATTCCTTGGCGATCAGCGGAAGATGCTCGGCGATCTCGATGCCTTCTGCGGCGGTCTTGATGGATTTGAACGGGCCACCATGATCGGTTCCGGGCTGCGGGTCAAACGTGTCGATGTGCGACAGTCCGCCGCCCATCCATAGCACGATGACCGATTCAGCGGTGCGGGACTTCTTGTCGGGGGCGGCGAAGAGCGTTTCGGGGTCGAAGAGTCCGAGGAATGATGCGCCGCCGGCGACGCCAAGTGTGCGGCGCATCCAGTCGCGGCGGGAGAGTTGATAGCCTTCGCAGCCTTCGCAGAACATGTGACTACCTCAACCGAAACCGGCCATTGGCCGGTTCCACACGTAACGATAAACCTCACCGGATGAACTGGAACTCCCGGCAGTTCAACAGGGACCATTGCAGGTCTTCCCACAGCGTGTCCTTCTGGCCGCCGGCAATGAATGACAGCGCGAGTTCGCGCTCTTCCGGCGTCGGCGGCCGGGTGAGGATCTGCACATAGATCGCATCGACCATTTGCACCGGCGAGAACCTGCGCTCGCGATGCCAGTATCGGACCGGATGCGTCGGGTGCATCTTCACGGCTTCGTTGATGAGCTGTCCGTTCAGCAGCGTCAGCGCCTGCTGAATGCTGCCCGACGGGTTTCGCTCGATCAGCGTCTCGCGGTCGGTCACGCCGAAGACCCGCAGAAAACTACGCGGGTCCGGCGGATAGGTCACTTCGATCGACGGGGTGAATTGGCGGTTTTCGGCCAGGTATCGTCCGGTCGCGACGAGGATGGAGTCGTGCACCTGCTCAGCCGACATGCGGCGGAGCATCATGCCATCGAAAAGGGCGCCGGGCGCAGTCTCATCTTCGGTATCGGCGGCCTTGACGATCTTGGTGCGAGTGAGATTCTCGACGCTTGTCTGCTGGTAAGTCCGACTGTTGGCGATCAGCTTGAGGATGTGCTTCAGATCGTAGTTGTGCTCGATGAACTCCAGGGCCAGCCAGTCGAGCAGCTCGGGGTGCGATGCCGGGTTGCGGGCGCTGAAGTTATCGACCGGGTTCACCAGGCCAACGCCCATGAGCTTTTCCCACAGGCGGTTGACCGCGACGCGGGCGAAATAGGGATTGTCAGCCCGGGTGATCAATTCGGCCAGCGCTTCGCGGCCGCGGCCCTTGTCGGTCGTTGCGCCAGTAATAAACGTGCCGCTTGCGCGTCGCTCATTGGTGACCACTTCGTAGCGCGGGATCATCCGCGTGCGGCCGCGGCGCATGACCGTGTCGCGCTCGTAGGCCTGCCGCCGAGTGCCGCGCCAGAAGTCGACCATGCCGTTGAAGTCTTTTTCCAGCCACCAGTCGAAAGGATGGTCGTGGCACTCGGCACATTTGAGCTGGATGCCGAGAAAGGTCTGCGTGACGGTGACGGTCAGCGTCTTGGCGTCGCCCTCATCGCGCAGGAAGAATGCGGCCGCGGGGGACTCCTCCGGCCTGCCCTCGGCGGTGATCATCTCGCGGACCCACGCGTCGAAGGGCCGGTTTTTCTTCAGATTGTCGTGAATGTAATTCTTGAAGGAGTTGACTGGCACGCCGCGGATGCGTCCGCGCTCGCGTAGCAGATCGCCCCAGACGCTGGTCCAATAGTCGGCGTACTGGGCCTGCTCCAGCAGATGGTCAACCCATTTGGCGCGGCGGTCTTTGGCGTCCCAGGTCAGAAACTTCTCGACATCAGCGGCAGTCGGGATCACGCCGACCAGGTCGAGGCTGCTTCGGCGGAGGAAATCCCAGTCGGTGCAGACCGGTTTGGGCCGGGCCTTCTTCTCCTGCAGGGTTGCAAGTATAAAGCTGTCGATTTCGTTGAAGGGCTTGAAATTGCCGAAGCGAATGGTCGGCGGGACCGGCTTCTCCTTGGGCAGAGGGGCAAGCACCTGCTTCGGGCCCTTGGGACGCGAGTATTCGAATGTGGGTTTGCGCGGCGTCTCGTCGGCCCGGCCGATGGCGATGATCGCCCCGGGCACGCACAAGGCGAAGACCAGCCAGGGAATGCGATTTCGAATCGAGTTCATGGTTGCCCCGCCAGACGCCATTGCGATTAACACCCAAAGGGCAGAACGTCCTTATTTTACCCCCGATTGCCGCGATAGAACAATTAGACGCGGTTTTTAATGGGAACGATCCCGATTATTGGGGCGTACCGCGGCGAAATCGAGAGGTTGTGCCCGGCCGTGTCGGCTGCGCGAGCATGGCTTAACGCACCGATTCGGACGACTCATCTCGCCGGCCTGCGCATTGGCTGGGTCTTTCCGTAGGTCGCGGTTCGCCAGAGCCATTCGACCGGGCCGAATTGGAAGTGCCGCAGCCAGATCGGGCTGAGCACAAGCTGCGAGGCCAGGATCGCACAGGTGATGCCCAAGAGGCCGGCATTTCCAATGGTGCCGAAGAGCCCCAGTCCGTGGCTGTAGAAGATCAGCCCGCCGATGACGGAGTGCATGAGGTAGTTGGACAGGGCCATCCGTCCGACCGCGGCCACGGGGTGGAAGAGGCGGTGCATTGCCGGTCGCGCGGACAGGGCGAGGATGGTGCGGGCATACGACGCTGCGAGCAGCAGACTCCCCGTGTAGGAAAGGACGATCGCCTTGGAGTAATGCGTGGCTTGCCGCGAGTCGCGTCCGAGAAATCGATCGGCGTAGACTTCGAGGGCGAGGCCACCGGCGAACAGGGCCGCGGTCAGGCCCCAGAGTGCCGGCCGGATGCGATGGGTTGAAAACAGGCCGAGTTTCACCGCGGCCATACCCGCCAGAAACAGCGATAGGCAACGCCAGATGTAGAAAAACGGCAGGGCGTAAACGTTGCAGAAGATGAAATAGCAGGTCCGCAGCGCCAGAATCTGGAGAAAACTCCCCGTTTGATAGACCTGCACCTCGCTGTCCAGGAAGTGAAAGAAGCGCACGATTGACTCCGTGCCATCCATGGCGGGGGCGTTCGCCGGACCAGAAGTGGACGCCGTGGTCGCCGCGCTGGTGGTCGCTGTCGCCTTCTCAAACTCGCTTGCAATGGTGCTCCACGACGGGGTCGACCAATCCGCGTTCGGGTCGTAGGCCGCGAATCCGATGAAAGCCGGGATCGGAACCAGGCACAGGATGGCCGCCACGATGAGCAGCGTGCGCGGGCGGCGCTTGCGCAGCAGCAGCGCGCCGAAGCCGAGCAGGGCATAGACCGCGAGGATGTCGCCGTACCAAATGAAGACGCCATGAAAAATACCAATCGCCAGCAGCACCAGCAATCGCCGGATATACACCGAGACGAAGCGTCTTCCGGTGCGCTCCAGCCGCTCCATCATGATCGCCAGTCCGGCGCCGAAGAGGAATGAGAAGAGGGTGATGAACTTCAATTGGAAGAACACCTGCACGATCAGTTTGGCCGCGCCATCCAGCGGGGCCAGGGTTCGCCAGTGCTGGCTCTCCATCACCTGGAACGGCATGGCCATGTATTGAATATTGACGAATAGGATGCCCATGACGGCGAAGCCGCGAAGCACGTCGATCGATTCGATGCGCTCGGTCTCGGCAACCGGCGTCGCCGGGAGGCGCGGAGGCGGGGTGTTGTTTGCCACAGCCGCCGCCGGAGGAACGGTCGAGGGCGCGTCGGAGGAATC
>CAYXEY010000436.1:0-5044 GCA_964464105.1 uncultured Planctomycetaceae bacterium | reverse complement strand
GCTTTGGGTATGATTGCGTAATGGCGGATATAGCTCATCGTCGAATAGCCTTCGTCACCACATTTACGGCGGTGCTGGGAGTCGTCTCCGGGACGACCCTTGCCAATTCCCCGCCCAACGCGCCGGCGATCACCGAGCCCGCGGTCGACGCACAGATCGTCAACCCTGAAGACGTCCACATGGAGTGCACGAGCTTCTCCGATCCGGATGCGGCAGACACGCACGTCTGCACCGATTGGGAAATCTGGACGGTGGGTTCGCCCGGCGAATTGGTCTGGCGAATCCAGTGCATCAGCGGCGTCGAAAGATTGCATACACATCTGGGCGACGGCACGTTCATGGGATCTCACGCCGGCCGGACAAGCTTGCTGCCCAGCGTGAGTTATCTGGTGCGGTGCCGGCATAAGGACAGCAGTGGGATAACGGCGAGCGAATGGAGCCTGTGGGGCGGGCGATACTTCACCACTGGCGCCACTTCAGAAGTCTTTCCATTGCAGCTTGACGACGTAGCCGCATCGCCGACGCCCGCCTTGACCGATGCGTTCAGCGTGCCGCTGCATTTGCCGGGCGGTGGCGCGTTGGCGCCGATGCTTCGACTTGAAGCTGCGGATGGCGATCTGCTACTGGAAATTCACGGGGACGACGGATCATCCAATCAGATCATCAATCCAGCGGGTTTGTCCGACCACGTCTCGGCACGTGTCCGGGCGGCGGCCATGTCCGGAGGTCCGGGCCTGCTGCTCCCGGAATCGGACTTGTCCTTTCGCGACGATCACGGCGACGTGCACACCGTGTATTTACCGGCAATCAACCTGGCGCCGGGGCAGGAGCTCCTATTCTGGGTGTCGTCGTTTGGTGGCACGTATGTCGCGCAACCGGAACAGGCGGTGCCGGAGTTTTCGACGCTTGCCCGCAGCCCGCCGGTGCCCTGGGTGCCGATGCAAGCCGGATACAAAGTCGACGTTATCGCCGGCGGATTCCGGCTGCCGGTGAACATCGCGTTCATTCCGAATGCCGGGCCGGACCTCGAGGACCCGCTGTTCTATGTCACCGAGCTGTACGGCACGATCAAGGTGGTGCGACGGAACGGCACGGTCAGCAACTACGCGACGAATCTGTTGAACTTCTCGCCGACCGGGCTGTTTCCCGGCTCCGGCGAGCAAGGGCTGGCCGGCATCGCGGTGGACGCGGCAACCGGCGACGTTTTCGCAGGCATGCTGTATGACTCGGCCCCGCCTAACGGCGCGCACTACCCAAAGGTGGTGCGCTTCCAGAGTAACGACGACGGATTGACCGCCGCGACGCAGACCACGATTCTGAACATGGTCGGCGAAACGCAGGGACAATCGCATCAGATTTCGAACTTCTCAATCGGACCGGACGGCAAGCTCTACGTGCACATGGGTGATGGGTTCACCACCGCCACGGCGCAGAATCTGGCGTCGTTTCGCGGCAAGATCCTGCGGATGAACTTGAACGGCACAGCGCCGACGGACAATCCGTTCTACGACGCTGGTGACGGAATCACCGCTCGTGATTACGTCTATGCGTATGGTCTTCGAAATCCATTTGGCGGAGCGTGGCGCGCGGCGGACGGGTTCCATTACGAAATCGAAAACGGGCCGAGTGTCGACCGTCTCGCGAAGGTGACTTCGGGAACAAATTATCTTTGGAGCGGAAGCGACGCCAGCATGGCCAATTCCGCAATCTACAACTGGAATCCGTCGCGCGGTCCGGTCAATGGCGCGTTCATCCAAATGCAGACATTTGGCGGCAGCGGGTTCCCAGCTGGGAAGATGGACCATTTATTCGTAAGCGAGTCGGGACCGACCTGGGGCACCGGCGCTCAGCCGCTCGGAAAGCGAATCGTCGAGTTTGTCCTGAATGCCGCCGGCGGACTGGTAAGCGGGCCCACGCCCCTGATTGAGTACAACGGGCCGGGCAAGGCGTCATGCGTCGGATTGGCGGCGGGACCGGATGGTTTGTACTTCACCGATTTATACAAAGATGTCGGCTACAGTTCGCCGATCGACATCGGCGGCCAGGTGTTGCGCGTTCGATTCGTGGGCACCGCGGATTTCGTTGCCGACGTTTCGACCGGCGCCGCCCCGCTGACGGTGCATTTCACCGATACGTCGAATATCCCGAGTCCGGCGGCCTGGCATTGGAGTTTCGGCGATGGTTCGAGCAGCAATCTGCGACACCCGACGCATGTTTACGCATACGAAGGTGTCTACAACGTTCGTCTGGCGGTGACGGCCGCGAGCGGCCTGGTTGTCGAGCAGAAGAACGCGTACATCCATATCGGCGAAATTCCTGCCATCGCGATGATCGGCGGATCGATGCCACCTTCCGCCGCGGATGCCGCGGTCGCGAACAATCTGCGCGAGCGCGGCTTTTCGGTGACCAGTTACGACGATGAACCGGCCAACCGGCCCTCAGCCGCACAGCTCGGCGCCCAATTTGACCTGGTCGTGGTCTCGTCAACCATTACCGCTGCAAACGTCGCCGGTCAGTTCCGCACCGTCAATGTGCCACTCATATTCTGGGAGAGCGCACTGCTCCAAACCGCGCGCGAAGCACTCGCCGATACAGGCACCACCGTCAACGACGTTACGGCGATCAACGTGCTGAACAACACGCATCCGATTACACAGAGTGTGGCGACCGGGCCGCTCACGGTGTTCGAGCCGGCGGCGACCATGAGCGTCGGCCGCGGGACGGTAGCCGGAGGGACCAGCGTGCTGGCGACACGTGACGGTGTCCCCACGGATTACAGCATTCTGACGGCCAACTCGGGCGCGGTGCTGCTCGGCGGCTATGTCGCCCCAGCTCGGCGCGTGTTTTTGTTCATCCAGGACAGTAGTTGGCTCAACGCCACAGATTCGGCCGAGCAACTATTCAACCAGTCAGTGTGCTGGGCGATCGGCAACGGTTCCCCAGTGGTCACCGGACCAGGGGGCCAGACAGTGCTCGCGGGGAGCGCCGTGACGTTGTCTGCAACGGTCACAAGTACGCCGCCGGCCGCGATGCAATGGCGGCGTAATGGCATCGATCTCTTTGACGGAAGTCGAGTTTCCGGCGCTACTTCGCCGGTGCTGATCATTGACCCGGTCCTGTCATCGGACGCGGGGGTGTACGATCTGGTCGCTCTCTCGCCCTGCGGTGAAAGTGCCGGAGTTGGGGCGACGCTGAATGTTCGTGCGCGTGGAGACGCGAATTGTGACGGCGTCCTGAATGTCGCGGACATCAATCCATTCGTTTTGGTGCAGATTGATCCTTCAGCCTACCAGGCTCAATTTCCGGGATGTCCGATTGTCGCTTGCGATATGAACGTGGATTCCGTCGTGAATGGTAGCGATGTCTCTGGTTTTGCGGCAGCGCTGCTGGAGTAAGGCAGATTTTAGTCTTCACGTCCGTGTGAAAAGCCAAAGGAAGTGACAATAATGAATAAGCGCCGCGCCTTCACGTTGATCGAACTCCTTGTGGTCATCGCCATCATTGCTCTGCTCATCAGCATTCTCATGCCCAGTCTTTCGGCCGCGCGCGAGAATGCCCGCACCGTTATCTGCCAGCACCAGATCGGCGAGCTGGGCCGCGCCGCCCAGGCCTACGCCGTGGTCCACAGCGTCTATCCCGCCTGCGTCGACAACTTCAGCATCAGCGGCATGAACACCGATCAGCCCGGCATCGATTGGCTGGGTGTCGGCGATCAGTTCGGGGCCTTCGTGGCGGGCGATCCCAACAATCCCTGGAGCGGTAATCCCAAGGGCTTCATGGCGGCCCCGCGCTTCGGCACGCTTTTTCCCTACTTCCTCAACGAAAAAATCGTCAGGTGTCCGTCCGAGCAGCAGGGCCGATGGATTCCCAACCAGATCATCAGCGCCGGCAATGGCAAGTTCAGCTACACCATGGTCGCGGGCATGGGCCTGCGCTCGCCCGATCGCATCCCCAAGGACACCCACCGCACCGGCACGCACGTGATTCCCTCCGATGCGCCGATCTTTGTCGAAGAGCATGGCGATGGGGCCAACAATCAGAATATGGAGGGGAACTTCTGGGGCGGCACGCAGCCCGGCAACGGCGGTGGCGACAAGATGGTCGCGCGACATGGCCCGATGGAGACGCGCCCCGGCGTTCAGCCTACGAGTGGCACCGGCGGACCGACCACCAATTTCCTTCAAGGACGGGCCAACATCGCCTTCGGCGACGGGCATGCCGAGACCGTCAAACCCAATTTTGGCTTTCACAAGACCCACGCCAGCATGCCGGGCTTTCAGGGACTTCCCAACAACGTCGTCGGTCTGCTCTACCGCTACGGCGTGAAGTACGACCTGCTCAGGGTCAATCCCAATCCCGCGGGGTAACGCGCAATACTCTCAGAATTATTGACTGGCTTATGCCGGTCGCCCCTTTTTCGCGCTTACCATGCGTCCTTATCTGTTCTTGCGCCATTTGTGCGTACGCACGTGCGCCCTTGATGGGGAGTGAATACCCATGCTGACTGCAATTGTGCTTCTTGCGATTGCAGCCGGTGGAGATCCCGCACCGCAGTGGATTTCGCCGATCCGGCAAACGGCGCGCGGGCCAGAACCGCGCTGGGTCTGGGCTGCCGCGAAGGACCAGCCCGCGCCGACAACGCGGTATGCAGCGCCGGGAACCGTGTGGCTGGCAAAGACGTTTGATGTGCCGCCCGGCGTCCGATCCGCCTCGCTCGCGCTGGCTGCAGATAACGCTGCAACAGCATACGTAAACGGTGCAAAAGTGCTCGACGCGAACGACTGGTCCGCGCCGGCGTTTGCGGAAATCAGGCTGCGTGCGGGCGAGAATCTCCTGGTAGTTGAAGCGCGAAATGAAGCGATTGCTGATGCGGATCCTCAGAACACGGTGAATCCCGCCGGCGTGATTGCAAGGATCGCTTTGGCGCTAGACGACGGGACTATGCGGTGGATCGTCACGGACAAATCATGGTTCGGCGCCACTGACAAATGGCCGGAATTTCCTGCTGCGCAACGTCGACAAACGCACCGCGGAAGCGCGCGAG
>CAYXEY010000435.1:0-5060 GCA_964464105.1 uncultured Planctomycetaceae bacterium | reverse complement strand
CAGCGACAAGTTTGGACAGCACAACAACAACATCCTTGAGCTGGGCGCCTCGCATCAGATCGCCCAGTCAGAGAAGTGCAATCAGCATATTAAGGCCGCGGTTGACATCGGCCTCGACGGTCAGGACGAAACACCCAACTGCGGCGCGAAGCTGCTGTGGGTGATCTCCTGGCAGTAATTCCTGGCGTTCGGCGACCGAGCCTTTCGGCGCCAGAGTGCTAAACTCAGAATCTCAAAGGGGCCTGCTGCAACCCAATGCAACAGGCCCCTTTCCTTTTTCCGCTATCACATGCATGCCCGGCACGCGCCGCACGGAGTGACCAAAGGTGGACCGAACCAAGTGCTTTCTGGCGCCGTGGAGGGTCGTTGGATCGAGCCAAAGACGACCTGCCCACACACGGCCAGCCTAAGAAGGCGGGGGCGAATTCTGTGGTGTTGCGTGAATCGAAGAGAATCAGAAAGAACTGGGTAGGGCCGGAGTTGAACCGGCGACACACGGATTTTCAGTCGGTCCGGAGACTGGCAACGGTGCGGAAGTTGGCTACAACCCCACGCCATTGCACGAAAAATGAGGTTGTCGGCAACTGTAAACGAACTTCCCCGCCGTGGTCGAACGCAGACTGACGCAAGACTGACGCATTACGACTAAATGTCTAAAAACGCGAGCTCCGCCGTTCGTTCGCCAAATTCAGGCCCGGCGTCTTCGGCGGGCCAGGGGGCCGGGTCCACCCTTCGCCACCAGCCCCAGACTGGGGCCAACAAGTACGGTGCCCCACCCTTGCCGTCTGTTCTCCTTTTTCGCCCTCGCTCGGTGGCGGGCGGCAAGGGAATACTAATTACTCTTTTCGATCATTTTCGACGATGTCGGCGCTTCCCCAAAAACCGACGCTTCGAGCAACCCGATCGCGGCCAGCAGATTCACCTGAGCCTGGTTGTAGCCAACGATGGATCCGGCATGGTTGACTCGGGCGCGGTCGGCCTCTTCCTGGGCTTGAAGCACGTGCAGCGTCGTCATGCTGCCGGCCTGGAGATTGAACTCGGCGAGCCTCAACGCCTCGACGGCCGCCGCAAGTTGCATTGCGGAATTCTCTATCAGCTTTTCCTGTGTTCGACTGGCCTGGTGCGATAGGACGACCTCTGTCCGGACCCGATCGAGCCGCCGCTCCGCTTCCAGGATCGCCTGCCGCTCAGCCGCCCGAGCCGCGCGCATGTCGCCGAACACCGACAGGCTGAATCGCCAGCCGATGTTTGCACCGGCCCTCTGCTGGGTGGACATGCCGAATGTCGCATCACTGTCGCGGGCGAGCGCCTTCGATAAGCGCGATATGCCCTCTTTGATGTATCCATTGACAAAAGGGTCGGTGGAGAATTGGCCGGTGTCCGAGCGCGGGTTGAGGATGAGATTGTTGGGAATGCCCTGGCCCTGCACAACATCGTTGGCATGACCCGTGATGCCGCCGACCTGGTAATTCCCACCACCCTGCATGCCCCATGCGCCCCACCAAACCGCGGAACGGTCAGAGGCGCTGGCTGCGGCCAGTATTCGCATTGCTTCGAAATCAGGACGGAATTGAGCGGCCAGGCCCACGAGCTGCTCGATGTCCAGATCAGTCGTCACCAGTTCGACCGGTCGCAGTTCGTCGGCGCTGGGCACCAGCGTAACGGCGGGATCGAGACGGAGTGTATTCGCCAGCTTGATCGATGCGACATTGAAGGAGTCCAGTGCCAGCGTCAGGTCCTGCTCACGACCGGCCAGCCGGGATTGAGCCAGGAGTAGATCGGCCTGAATGCCGGACCCGGTCTTGACACGAAGCTCGTTGATCCGCACGAGTTCTCGGGCTTCCTCCCGGGCTTGCTGGGCCGCGGCCACGCGCGTTTGCGCGAGCGCGATGTCGTAGTATTGCACGGCCGCCGTTCGAAGCGTTTCGATGGCGGTCCCTCGCTCCAGGCTTCGCGCGGCATCGAGGCGCTTGCGCGCCGCGACCACTTCATAGACTGCTCGTCCAGGATTGATAATCCACTGCACGGCGGCCGTCATCTGAAATGTGTTGAATCCAACCGGAACGAGCGCGCCTTCCACATTTCGAACCGTGCCCTGAACGTGCTCGAACGTGGCGCCTGGCGTGATCGCCGGAAATAACCCGCCCACCGTACTTTCCAACCGACCATGGGCAGATTCGATCTGTTGGCGAGCCTGTAGCACCTCGATATTGTCCGCCAGAGCCACGCGCGCCACGGACGCGAGGTCGATGGCGAGTAGCTCACGATACATCGGCTCGATGCGTGACCGCTCCAAATGCACTACCGCTGTGCGATTCGGTTGAGACTTGGGGGCGACATTGGGACGCGCGGCCTCGTCCACTGGCGATGTAGGAGACATGCACGCGCCGACCAAGAAGGAAAGCGCGAGGGCGATTAGGGCTGGTATCAGGCGTTTTTGCATATTGGCTCTGCCACGCGATTTCGATTACGAATCGTGTGCGCCACCCTGTTATCGCGACCCGGCCGGGGGCGCAGAAAGATCAATTGATACCTGCGTATACATTCCGGGTGTCAAAGATCCATCCACATTGTCCACATCGGCCTCGGCCGGCATGGTTCGAGAATCGGACCGCAACGAGCGCGACAGACGGCTGATTTGCGCTCGAAATGTCCGGCCTTCCAAACCGCGGACTTGGAAGGTTACCGGTGTTCCTATTCGTACGCGTGCAATCTCCGCCTCCGGAACTTCCAGGCGCAGCCGAAGTCGATCCTGTCGCGTGAGCGTCATGATCGGCGAGGCGTTTCCCTGCGCTGCGGACTTGACGAATGCCCCAACGTCGAAGTGGCGTCGCGTGATGGTCCCGTCGAACGCAGCCTCAATGCGCATGTAGGATGAAAGCGTCTGAGCATGGTCGCGCTGGGCCGTTGAAACCGCGATCTCGGCCTCGGCGACCTTCTCCTCCGCTTCCGCTGCCCGCAAGTCTCCCTGCGCCGCCGCGACTTTCGCTTCGGCGGTCTTCGACTGCGCTGCCGCAATCGCCAGCCGACCGCGCGCATCGTCAATCTCTTGCTGCGGAATCGCGTTTCCCTTCAACAGCTCTTCTTTCCGGGACGCGGTCACCTTCTGAAGTTCGAATTCCGCGGCATAGCGGGCCAGTTCGGCTTTGGCTGCCTCCACAAAGAGGCTGGACTGATCCATCTTCGCTCGCGCTGCGCCAAGGCGGGCTTGCTTGGCCGTCACCATCGCTTCGGCTGCCCGGGCGTCCGCGAGCAATTCCGGGGCGTCGATGGCGAGCAACAGATCGCCCTTTTTCACGGTCGAACCGATGTCCACCTTCAATTCAGCCACATATCCGCTGATCCGCGCATAGACGTCGATTTCCTCGTCGGGCGCGAGTAAAGCAGGAAGGCGCAAAGATGCCGGTACCGTGGAAGTAGATGGTTGTACCGATCCGGATGGCGCAGTCGTACTCACGTGAGCAGGGATTGAACTCGCGCGGGTAGTTGGGAGCAGAGGTGTGGCGGACGGTTGCGAGCGATCGGCCTGAAGCAGGCCAATCGCCGCGGTCACGATCACCGCGACGGTTATCACGATACGAGCCACCATCATCCTCCCGCCAGCGATTCAGTTGCCCGGCTTGAATCCAGAAATCGACTTTCGTTAGTGGCATCCGCCGTATCGAAGTAGCGACTTTGCGGATCATCGGGATCGAGCGAAGCGGATTGCATCCTGGCTCGTCGCTGAACCAGTGCAAAGACAGCCGGCAGGATTAAGAGCGTGGCGAGCGTCGCGGCCGCCAGACCGCCAATCACCGAGCGACCGAGCGGACCGACCTGTTCGCCGGTCTCGCCCATGCCCAGCGCCGTCGGCACCATCCCCGCGATCATCGCGGCACTGGTCATCAGGATCGGCCGCAGGCGCGCCCGTGCTCCCGACACCGCCGCATCGGCAGAAGTTCGCCCCGTCAGCCGATCGCGCTCCGCGAACGTGACCAACAGAATCGCGTTGGCCACGGCGACACCCACGGCCATGATCGCGCCCATGAACGACTGCACATTGAGCGTCGTTCGTGTCAGCAGGAGCGCAACTCCGACACCCGCCAGGACCGCCGGCACGGTCGACACGACGACAAAGGCAAGGCGCCAGGACTGAAAGTATGCGGCAAGCACAAGCAGGATGACGACCACGGCCAGGGTGAGGCCCAACACGAGACCGGTCGCCATCTGTCGAAGCAACGGAATCTGGCCACGGATGTTGACCGTCACGCCTAGTGGGGCCGGTCCGGTGCGAACAATCGCCTCGTTTATCCTGCGGGCAACACCCGCGAGGTCGTCGCCAACCATGTTGGCCCGCAATGTGACCATGCGTTGCATGTTGTATCTGGAGTATTCGCCGGGCATCTTGCCCCACTTCACGTCGGCCACATCGCGCAGCAGAACTTCCGCCCCACCCGACTGCCGCACTGGGATGGTCTCGACCGCGCCCAGCGAATCCATCTTCGCGAACGGAATCTCAATTTGAACCTGATAGCCGATGCCGGTCTTGGGGTCCGCCCAATAGTTTGGCACCACGAAGCGACTCGAAGACGTTGCGGCGACCATCGATCGAGCGACTTCCATCGCGCTGACGCCCGCGAAACCGGCACGGGCACGGTCCAGGCTCACATCGACAATGGGGTATTCAAGCGATTGGGCGAACTGAAGGTCACGCAATACGTCGACTCGGGCAAGTTCAATGCGAACTTTCTCAGCATACTCCCGATTGGCCGCCAGATTGGGTCCGTTGAATCCGATTTCGATGGGCGTCGGGGACCCGAGGCTTAGCACTTCGGTGACGATGTCGCCCGCCTCAAACGAAAACTGCACGTTCGGCAGCAATTGAGCCAACCTTTCGCGCAGGCGGCGCTTCAGCTCGTCAATCGGTATTCGGGCATCCGGCTTTAATGCCACGCGCATGACGGCTTCGTGCGACCCGCTCATCCAAAGGTAAATGGTATTGATCGGATACGAGGGTGGCAGCGCGCCGACGTAGGAGATGGACTTGGCGATGCTGCCTGCTCCCGCCACAGTCTCGATTT
>CAYXEY010000434.1:4274-5066 GCA_964464105.1 uncultured Planctomycetaceae bacterium | reverse complement strand
TCGCGAGCGCTCCACCGGGCTGAGGACAGCCCGGCTCTGTTCGCGTTCTTAATCGATTCGCGCCGCAGCGTCGAGATAGGCCTGGGCGCGTTGAACCCATTCGGCGGAATTCGGCATGGCTCGCAATTGCTCAAGCGCGCCGCGTGCGGTATCGATGTCGCCTTTGAATGCCAAGGCTGCGACTAGCGCACATGTGGCCGACGGCGTGTTTCGCACCTCAGCAGGAAGGTCGCTCAGCGCAACCACGACCACGCGGCCTTGCTCTTGTCGCGCGAGTCGCGGAATTGACTCGAAGCTTGCAGGGTCCAATGAGGAAGGCCACTGATTAAGTTCAGACTCCGAAAGGTCCCGATAAACGACAGCCCAGTCGGCCAGTACACGCCCGGGAGCGCCCTTCTGTAATTCCATGGCGTTTTGGCGGGTCTCGACAGTGGTGGACCATTTGGCAAGCGCCATCGAGAACGCAAACCACCCGTTAAAGTCCATTTCCAATTTCGGAAAGGCTCCGGCAGTCTCCCACAGTCCAGGAAGTTCATGAAAGCGGTGTTGTTGTTGAAGCAACTCGTGAAGAGCGACCAGGACGTTTCGATCATGCGGGGACTTTGCGAGCGCTGCGCGGTAATCAACCTCGGCCTCCGCAGTCTTTCCCATCGACGCCAGCAATCCTGCTCGATTCAGAAGTACGGCTGACGACTCTGGGTGCCTTTTTAATAGCTGGTTGAATCGATCGAGCGCTTCCTCTGTTTTCCCCATGTATCGCAGGGCAATTGCGAGGTTGATCGCCGACGCGTC
>CAYXEY010000434.1:2677-4264 GCA_964464105.1 uncultured Planctomycetaceae bacterium | reverse complement strand
CCGCCGATGGCGATCCCGGTCCACGGGCCGCGTTCGAGGATCGGATCGAGCTTCAGATTGGATTCAAGCAGTTCCGCTGCTCGCGCCCAATCGCGCTCGGCCATCATGACGTCGGCGAGTTCCTTCAGACTTCGTCGATGGCGCAAGTTGATTGCGAGAGCCTGTTCATACGCACGCGTAGCGAAATCCAACAGTCCTGCGGCGCGGAAATTTCGCGCCAGCGCGGTCCACGCGGGGAGGTAATGCGGGTCGCGCGAGAGAATGGTCAGATATCGACAGCGGGCTTCATCGGTGCGTCCGGCCTTGTCCAGGGCGAGCCCCAGCTTGTAACGAACTCGCTTGAGATTTTGTCCCGTTGCTTCCGCCTGCAAGAGCGGATCAATCGCCGCTGCGGCGTCACCTGTCTCAAGCAGTGCTTCTCCCTGGAGCGCCGGCCACGTCTTGTCCTGCGGCCAGCGAAAGCGGCCCGATTCGACCTCGGCCAATGCCTCTTGGGGCATGCCGCGTTGCAGCAGCGCTTTCACCAATTGCACCTGCACTTCAACGTCATCGGGATGGATTGCCTTCGTATGCCGCGCCTGCGCCACGATCGTTGCCCACACGCGGGCCTGACTCCACCCAGTCACCATGAAAAACGCGATCAATGTCGTCGCCGCGCCGGCTGCTGTAAGACTCGCCACCGCGCGGCCGACGCGTCGGGCAAGCGCATCAATCAACCCGACGAACAGCGACGCGCTCACCAGATGCAGCCCGACCATCGGCAGATACATGTACCGATCTGCGGTCAGGAACTTCCGCGCAGCGGTCGCGGCCAGAAACGGCGCGAGCAGAATGACGAACAATATGAAGCCGGTCCACGCGGCGGGAATGCGGCGGCGCAGTGCGAATGCTGCTCCTGCGAGCAGGATCCACTCAGCGACGCCGATGCCGACCTCCGCCGACATCAACGACACATCGCGCGGCGGGGGGGACCACGCACTCAATCGCGTCGGACGAACATAGTTCTCCAGGTAGTATCGCCCGGCGAGCAGCATCCTCACCGGTGCCGATGTCGTAGCCTCCGCCTCGGCTGATGCAGATGCGCCGAACTCGCGCGTCGTATGAATTGCGAAAAGTGTCGCCGCCGCGGTCAGCTCCAGCAGAATTATCAGCGTCAGCCACCAAGCCCGGTCGCGCCGCTTTCCCGTTCGAACATCACACCATGCCGCGGCGATCGGCACGGTCGGCAGCACTTTCGACAACAGCGCGCCGATCCACGCGAGAATGGCTCCGTAACTCCAGCCGCGCCGCCCATCGCGGCGACCAAGCATGATCCACATGAGCAGCAATGAAAACGTCGTCGCCAGCAGGATCATCCGACCGGTGATCCAGGCGACTGTCTCCATCGCCAGCGGATGGCACGCGAACAGCAGTCCGACGATCAGCGTGACGCGCTCGGAGGCGAGCGCGTAGAACGCGCTCTGCTCTAAGGCCGCCCGCAACTTGGGCGGCCCCCCGGCGAGCTCGGAGAGGAAGGCATAGCGCGCGACGAGCGCGGCGCGCGCCTCCTTCGCTTCTCCGTCACCGAGCCGGCGGGCGCGGCCCGCG
>CAYXEY010000434.1:0-2667 GCA_964464105.1 uncultured Planctomycetaceae bacterium | reverse complement strand
AGAACCGCGTTGAGTGCGTGCAGCGCGATGTTCGTGATGTGAAATAAGAACGGATCAACCACGAACCGACCGGTTGAATCGGGCTGGGCCAGCGCATGGTTCGCCTGAAAGCTGAGCATCGGCAGCGGCTGATACAGATCGCCGTGCACCATGGTCAGCAGTTGCCATGCATGACCCCAGCTCGGATGGTTCACGAAGACTTGTTCGAGCACCAGATTGTAATCGTCGCCATGCAGAAACTCGCCATGCCGGCTGGGCCACGCGAAGGCAATCGCCACTCCGACGATAAGCGCGACGGATCCCCAGGCGGCGAGCGGCGTGTAGCCACGCGGCGGCGGGGGCGTCTCCTGCGGTCGAGTTTCCACGTCTGTCGTCAAGTTGCGATGCTCCGCCGCGAGCGTACCATGCCGACATGCTGCTCAACAGACCGGCTGGCTCCAGCGTCACTTACTCTACGGCCCACGGCCCGCTCGTGTTTGGCCCACGCTGCCTTATCATGGGCATTCTCAACGTCACGCCGGACAGCTTCAGCGATGGCGGCCGCTTCGCGAAGGCCGACGACGCCGTGGCCCGTGCATTTGAACTGGCCGCTCAGGGCGCCGATCTGCTGGATATCGGCCCCGAGAGCACCCGCCCGGGGGCCATGCCGGTCGCGCCCGACGAGCAGATTCGAAGGGCTATTGCGGTGATCGAGCGTGTCCGCAAGAAGGGGCTGACGATCCCGATTTCCATCGACACGCGCTCGGCCAAAGTCGCCGCCGCCGCGCTCGATGCCGGGGCTGACATGGTCAACGACGTCTCCGCAGCCCAGCATGACCGCGATATGCCCAAGTTGCTCGCTCAAAGACGCGTGCCCTTCGTCATCATGCACATGCAGGGCACGCCGGAGACGATGCAGAAACGTCCGACCTATGGGAACGTGGTCGATGAGGTCGCCCGGTTCTTCATCGATCGGGCCGAGGCCCTGTGCGGCGCCGGCGTCGATGTCGGGCGGATGATCGTGGATCCCGGCATCGGCTTCGGCAAGACCGTCTCCCACAATCTTGCGCTGCTGCGCGATCTGCGCGTGCTCGGCGGACAATGGCCGATTCTCGTGGGCGTCTCACGCAAGAAATTCATCGGCGAATTGAGCGGGGCGGCCTCGCCGGAGGATCGGGCCATGGGCACGGCCGCGGCCGTGGCGCATTGCGTGTTGACGGGCGTCGATATGATTCGCGTGCACGATGTCGCGGAGATGCGGCAGGTCGTACGAATTTGCGACGCCATTCGCGCGTCCGAGCAACCGGGGTGATGCGAAGTCAATTCGCGCGCCAGCACTGGCAGTCAAGCTGCCAGTGGCACCCTGCGCGGCCAACAGCGCCGGATGATGAGTGTTCCGCGTTCCTCGTTCCGAGTTCCGCGTTTGCCTTACTCGCCGTAATTTCCGCGGCCACCGCGACCGCCGTATCCGCCGCGTCCGCCGGATTTCGCTTCCTTCGGCTTGGCCTCATTGACGGTGATCTTGCGGCCGTTGTGCTGCGTGCCGTTGAGCGCGTCGATGGCCGCCTGCGCCGCGGCCTCGTCGCCCATTTCCACGAACCCGAATCCCTTGCTGCGCCCGGTCTCGCGATCGGCGATCACCTGCGCGCTCGACACCGTGCCGTGCGAACTGAACAGCTCGATCAACTCGGCATCGGTGGTATTGAATGCGAGATTGCCCACGTAGAGTCTGCGTCCCATGGCTCGTTCTCTTTCAGGTCGGATCGCGGCCATCCAGACTTTCCCGGCCGCGGGTGGAAAGAGGCCGACGCTCCGGCCCGGGAGGTCGAGCGGCGGGCGCCGGGATCACAGGCTTCAAGACATCTGTCGAGAGTCGTGCGACGTCCGTCGTGAATTCGCCGAGGCGAATGTTTCAACAAGAAAGAGAATAGCCCGTCGCGCGGCAAATTCCAAACAGTTTTGCGCGTGCATGCCGGTGGACGCCGCCTGCCGCTACAATCACGCAGCGCGGAATTGTTTTTTCGCGCACAAACATGGACGACGGAGCTGCCCCTTGAGCGAACAACTCCTCGACATCGACTCGCCCAGCGCCCAGACCTGGCAGGAGCGCCTGGCCATCATCGTGCCGATGATGCGCGAAATCAGCGAATACACCGATCCGCAGGCGATGGTCCGTGCCTACGGACAGCGCGTGGCCGCCCTCATTCCGCGGGATGGCTTCATCTCGCTCAGTCGGCGAGGATTGGAGCCGCCGAAATATCGCATCACCCGCAGCTCGCGCTGGACCGAGACCGTCAACCCCTGGAAGCAAAAGGACAAACTGCCGCTTCTGGGCGGCGGCCTTTTCGGCGAGCTGATCTACGGCGAGGAACCGCGCATCATCGACGACCTTTCGGTTTCCAGGGACGACCCCGCTTTCGAATACCTCGAAGGCATGCGCTCGCTCATGGCCCTGCCGCTCTACGACGGCGGTCACTCGCTCAACATGGTGATCATGCTCAAACGCGCGCCTGGCGGGTTCGACCTCGAGCGCTTCCCCGAAATGATGTGGATGAGCAATCTCTTCGGCCGGGCCACGCAGAGCCTGGTGCTGTCGGATGAATTGAAGCAGGCGTATCAGACTGTGGACCGCGAGCTGAAGGCGGTGGAGGACATCCAGCGCTCGCTGCTGCCGCGCGAGCTGCCCAA
>CAYXEY010000433.1:0-5066 GCA_964464105.1 uncultured Planctomycetaceae bacterium | reverse complement strand
GTCGCCGGCCTTCGTCGGCGCGCACGTCGGGGTCAACAAGCGCTTCAAGACGGCCGGGTTCTGGCGAAAGTGCGCCCAGCATGGTGTCGAGATCGTCAGCGTCGTGCCCACCTTGCTGCAATTCCTCATCGAGGGCGGCGACGAATTCAATCTCGAATCCATCCCCAACTTCCGCCATTTCATCTGCGGCGCCGGGCCGCTTTCGGTCGAAGTCGCCCGAGATTTCCAGGATCAGTTCGGCATCAAGATCGTCCACGGCTACGGCCTTTCGGAGACCGTCTGCTATTCGTGCTTCCTGCCGACGGAACTGGAGTGGGACGAGCACAACACCTGGATGTATGACCACGGCTTCCCCTCGATCGGGGTGCCGGTGCCCACCAACGAGATGGCGATTCACGACGACAATGGAAATGCCGTGGCCGATGGCACGAAGGGCGAAATCGTCATCCGCGGACACAACGTCATGGTAGGCTATTTCAAGAATCCCGAGGTCAACGCGACCACCTTCAAGCACGGCTGGTTCCGCAGTGGCGACGAGGGCTTCAAGCTCCGCGGCGAGGATGGTCAGGATTATTACTTCATCACCGGACGCATCAAGGAGCTGATCATCCGCGGCGGTGTGAACATCTCGCCTCTCGAAATTGATGAAGTGCTGATTTCAATGCCCGGCATTCGCGTGGGCCTGGCCGTTGGCTTCGACAACCGCTACTACGGCGAGGAAGTCGGCGCCTACGTGCAAGTGCAGCCCGGCGAAACGCTCACGGAGCAACAAGTCATCGACTTCTGCCGCGAGAAGCTGCCTGCGTCAAAATGCCCCAAGGTGGTCATCTTCGGCAACGACATCCCGGTGACCAGCACGGGCAAGTACCAGCGCGGCAAGCTCAAGCCGCTCTATGTGGCGCACAAGGACACGCAATTCAAGTAAATTAAGCAAGAGCATTTCACCAGACTTCAAATCGGCTTACGAACCCGTAAGTGCAGAAAATACGCCACCACCTGCGCATCCTGCAGCGCGGGATATGTGCGCACGACTTCATCGCTCGGGCGCGGCTCGTGAATGCGCTCGATCACAAAGCCCGTGTCGATCAGCAGATTCATCCAACTGCTCAGCGTGCGGGTGAAGCGCGGGGTCTTGAACTTGGGCAGATTGGCCCGCAGCGCCGAAGGCGCGGATTTGAAAATCCACTCCTCGTGCTCGCCATTGAGTTCGCGAAAGTACTCCCCGACCTCGATGGCATAGGTTATTCCCATCCCGTCGCGCAGGTTGCGGCGGTGCGGGGTGTTGAAGCACGGATGCGAAATTGAGAACTGCAGAAACCCGCCGGGACGCAAAACCCGAAAGGCCTCGGCCAGCACCCGGTCGGTCTCGGCCACGTCCATGAAGCTCATGAAGCCGGTCGCGAAATCGAACGACGCAGCCGCAAACGGAAGCTCGACGGCGCTGGCCAGCCTGTACTCGATACCCAATGGCTCGGCGGCCTCGTGCTCCGCGGCGTGTCTCAGGAAAACCTCCGAAATATCGATGCCGGTCACCCGCGCCCCGCGACCGGCCAGCAGCCGCGTGTTGTGCCCCTCGCCGCAACCGATGTCGACGCCGGCCAATCCGCGCACGTCCGGCAGCATCTCAAAAAATGCCGGCGTATTGATGTGATCGCGGTAGATGTCGTATCCGGCGCGGGCCAGTTGCGTCCAGACTTCAGCGTTCTCGTTCCAGAATCGGCCGACTTCGATGTGATTCATCAGAGCATTGTAACCCACGCCATTTAGGCGAAATGAGGCATGGCCTTATCCTGGGAACCACGGTATGCTTTCACGCTCTGCGTTCAATTTGCCGGCCGCCTCTTGGCGCTGCGTCAACTAACCCGAACGGAGAATATCCATGCAATCTCGAAGGCTGTCGCTTCTCGATGTGCTTATGCTCGTGACCGTACTGGCCATGGCAATGATGTTCATCCCTTCTGCCCTCTCAATGTCGGATCAGGCGGACAAACTCAAGAAATGCGGCGCCAACCTTCGCGGACTGGGTCAGGCCCTGTACATCTACGCCCAGGACGATGATTACTTTCCGAATGTAGCGGGCGTCCGCAAGGAGAATGACGGAGCAATGATTCTCTTTTCCAAGGACACCCGCGACAAGGCTCCGGCCACGGACGCCGTTCCCTCGCCAACCGTCGACCTCTTCACCCTGCTCCGTGCAAACAATTCCACCGTTCGGCAATTCGTGTGTCCATTGACCAAGGACAAACCAGACCCAGCGAAGGACACGACGGAGTACTTTGACTTTCTGGGTGCAGACAATTTGAGCTATGCCTATCAGTATCAATACGATCCTGATCGGCCGCGATTGAGCACCGGAAGCGATCCCGTGCTTCCGCTGATGGCCGATGCCAACCCCTATCTGAAGGGCGCAATCAAGGAAGAAGTCCTCAAGGATCGATTATCGCCTGCAAGCGGAAACAGCTTCAACCACGGCAGCAAGCGACCGTCGCAGAATGTGCTTTTTCTTGATGCGCACGTGCAACTGCTGAAGAGCCCCGATGCCGGCAAGCAGGGCCCTGTAGACAAGGAGCTACTTCCGAAATCAAACGGCCGCGACAACATTTTCACCGTTCACGAGGACGGCAAGCAGATGGACCCGGGCGCAGCCGCGCCGACGGCCACGAAGTGCAACCTGGGCAGCAAGTCGGACTCGTGCCTGGTGCCGTGAAAGTGTGGCCTATTTCGCCGCCCGCCGCGAAGGGGGACGCTACTTCCTCCGCCGCGCGAACTTCAATCCGCTCCAGGTCGCGTCGATCGCGCAGACTTTGTAATCGACGATGCCCTTGGGCAATGCCGCGTCGCGAATGTCATTTTCGGACAAATCGGTCACGATGCCCGATGCCTTCTTCGGCCAGGCAAACCAAAGTCCGCCGCCCTCGGCCATCGCCGCGATGGCGCTGGTCAACTGATCCGCCAATTCCGCCTTCGACTTGACGAAGCAGATGACAACGTCGGCCTGTCCGCGAGCGCCGCGTTTGATCTGCTGCGCACCCGAGCCATCGTCGATGGTCGCCTCGAATTCCTTTGGAGCATTGAGCAGCAGGATAGAGCGATCGCCATCCACGCCCAGCTTCTTCGGCAGCGGTGTGCCGGAGTAGCCGGACGACGCAGCAGCGACACGCGTCTTGACGGGTTTGGCGGCGGGCTTGCGCGGCATGGGCGGCTCCATTCGAACGAAGTATGACGAATGTAGAATGGAGAAAGGAATTGGAGCCGTCAAGTCAGAACCCGCCACGGTTTACCCGCTGCGGCGGGCAAGTGGTGGACAGCATCGGGGGAGCGTTTAGACACACCCTGAATCTGAGTCGCAAGCGTCTATTGCAGCAGACGCGCGACGAACCCGCTTACATCCGCCGCATCGACAAGAGCGTTGCCGCTGAAGTCGCCGTGACAGAGGTCCGCATGAGTCGTCGAACCCACCATGCAGGCAAAGGCCATCGCGTGCACGTCGCGACCATGCGTTACGCCGTCGCCGTTCATATCGCCGTCCGGCGGGCCGCAGATCAAATCGTCATAAACCGCGTAAATGCCCAGGCCGCCGGCCATCATGATGATCTGGCTGCGCGGGTCGCCCGGCGTCGTGTCGGTAATGGTGCTGCCGCTGGCGTGATAGAGATGATCGACCCCGGCGAACAGCGGATGCGAAGACGACAGGGCGAAGCTGCCGCTCAACCCGTTGTATGGCGAGCCGAACGACAAACCGAACGTGTTTAGAAACGGATTGAAGGTGGTTGGTTCAAATCCGCCGCCAGCCCCACCAAAAATGTAAACGTTTCCACCGCTGATGACATAATCGATCAGCACCTGGCTGCTGAGGTTGCTGTTGCCTCCAACGAAGACGCCGTCGTAATTAGACAGCGTGGCCACCGTGAACGGCTGGGCCATCGAAACCGTCCAGCTATGCCCCGCTCCGGTCATCGCCGCCGCAAGCATGGACTGCGTCAGACCGAAACTACTGGAGTACGCCAGGAACGCACCAGGTTGCCCGCCAGTGAAATAGTTGGCCACGTTGACCGCAAAGACGCCGGGGTCATTGATCCCCCCGCCGGTGGTGAAGCCGGTATTGCTCAAGGTCCAGTCATCGTGGTTGACCACGATTTTTCCCGCGGCGAGTGTCACCGACGTCGACATGGCGAGAATTCCGCTACTGAGCGCGAGAACGAATCGACGCATTAAATTTCTCCAAGTCTGAGCAGCCTGTATCACCCTCTCACTCCCATACGCAAGGGCAGCCCAAACCCCGTCATTTCCTTGCTTAGGGCTTATGGATCATGGCTGAGAGCTACCGGCTTACGCCTCCCGTTCCTTGACATTCGCCAATTTCGGTGTATTCTTCCCTCATCGATTCGGAGCTAATGCTGTGCTGCGACACTTCAAACTCGATTATCGCCTCTTTAAGCCGGGTCTCCCGGCCGCGGACGGCTTGCGCGACCTCAGTCTCGCGTTCGCCTAAACCGCAGAACTCCGGCAACCCAATCCCACGTACATTCTTTTTTTCGTTATCGAATTGAGTTTTTTCACCGCGCTACGGCCGGATCGGCCGTGCGCCAGATCTTGAAATGATTGCCATGGACACAGACGCAATGGTGGCCCAACCCCTCGCCCCCGAGGACCTGGCCGCCGGCCAATACGTGACGCCGCTGATGCGCATCCGGGAGCACATGCCGTTCTTCTGCACCGAGGAGGCGTTCAAGGACCGCACCGAACCGTATCGCATGAACTGCCTGCCGAAGGTCCGCGCCCCGGTACGCGTGGTGGAAGTGTGCCTTCCCTTTGTCTTGATCGAGACGCCCAAGGGAACCACGCGCATGATCGACCTGCGCCGATATCGGCTGGCCCGGGTGTCGGACCGGTTCGGGCGGGTTATGTTTGAGCAGGCCCGCAAGACGGCTGCAGCCGAGACATCCTCCGAAGCGTCTGAGGATGATGTGCTTCAGATGCGGTTTGAATGAGTGCGTTCAACGGTGTCGAATGCACGAATCAACCATCCCCAGGGCGGTGCGGCGTCGTTTGTCGACGCCGCGCCA
>CAYXEY010000432.1:1565-5073 GCA_964464105.1 uncultured Planctomycetaceae bacterium | reverse complement strand
CGACCCGTGGTGATGCTGCTGTTCATCGACGGATCTTCAGGCACCGGCAGCCGGAGCTTTGTGCCCGGCTTCAAGGTGTGCTGACTCGTAAGCACGTCGCGGTTCATCTTGTAGATCGACTTGAACTGTCGCTCGTTGCCCAGCTCGCGCCGGGCGATCTTGCTCAGGGTGTCGCCGCTTCGTACTTCGTACCAGCGCGACTTGGAAAGCCGGGGCGACGATTCGTCCTTGATCAGCCGATCGTTTGAGACGTTGGCGTGTTCGTCTTTGGGGGGCGGCACCAGGGCGATCGCGCCATTCGATGGTCTGCCTGCTTCGGGAATCGCCCTGGGTACACGCGGCATGCCGTCCTTGATCTCGAATGGTTCGGCTCGATCCGGATCGCCGTTGGCGGCCGACGCCATCAGTGGCTGATCCGATACGAGGGACGCGTCGTCCGGTTTCGTTTCGGGCGCCGCGGGGGTTGTGGGCGCCGTCTTGCGCGGCTGCGTGAACCCGGCGACCGATTCGAAGCGATCTTCGTATCCGGCCAGTTCTGGAATCTTGATCTTGTCGCCGATGCGAATGCCCTTCTTGCTCTTGAGCACATCCTTGTTGGCGGTCTCAATTAGCTTGATGCGATCAGGCGTGCTGCGGCCGTAGTGCTCGGCCGCGATCTTGCTCACGCAATCTCCGTCTTTAACTGTATGCGTGGTGCGAATGACCGTTGGCGAATCATTGGTCGCCACAGCGGGAATGCGTGTGACCGAGCGATCAACAGGTGGCGTGGCCGTGTCAGTCCGGGAGGCCATCAGACCATTCTCCCCGACGACGCCGCTCGGCGAAGAAATCGAAGTCTCGTCCCGCGTATTGGGCACGGGGGTGATGGGTTGCGGCGTAAACACACCGCGCGACGGCGACGCTGCGGGGCCGGGTGTCTCGGAGTGAAACGGTATCGGCGACGGCGTGGTGTTCATGGCCACGGCATCGACCGGAGGATTGATGGGCGAGTTCGCGGCAACAGCGGGCGCCGTTTCCGCCGAGTTGTTCAACATGTTGACCACGTCAGCCGGAAGCAATGGAAGCGAGTCTTCGTCGACCGCGCTGGCCGAGATGATCGGCTCTTCGGTGAGCATTCCGCCCGAGACCACTTCCGTGGGCTGAACGATCGGGTTCAGTTTGTTCTCGACCGGGAGCCGACCGCCATCCTGCAGCGGCGTGGTTGCGGTTGATCCATCCGGACGATTGGGCAGGGCACTGGCGAAGTTGGGATTCTTCGCGTCGCGCTGCGGGGCGCCCTTCTCGGAAAGGATGATTGCAAACAGGATAATAAACGCCAGACCGACCAGAAGACCGATCTTTGTCTCTTTGGTCATTCACGCACCTCCATGTGCCTGTCGCGTATGTAACACATTTCACAGGCACTTACAAGTTCAATTCACAAGTTCTGCAACACGCAGCTTCGCCGACCGGCTGCGCGGGTTCACTTCTCGTTCAACCTCGTCTGCGATGACGGGCTTTCGCGTGATCAACCGGTATTCGCCGGCCTTCGCACGCGTCTTGAAATCCTCTTTGACCAGCCGATCCTCCACGCTATGGAAGCTGATGATCGCCGCCCGGCCGCCCGGCGCCAGGCATCCCGGCAAGGCCGCAAGCAGGCTCGACAGCGATTCGGTCTCGCGGTTGACCGCCATGCGCAAGGCCATGAACGTGCGCGTGGCCGGATGAATCCGACCGCCATGCGCGTCCGGGTTCTCGCCGACCGCCGAAGCCACCAATCTCGCCAGGTAGACGGTGCTGTTGATGCGGCTCTGGCGCCGCGCCTGACAAATGCGCTTGGAGATTCTTCGGCTGTGACGTTCCTGACTCTGAAAATAAAGTAGATCCGACAGCTCTCCCTCACTCATGGTGTTGACAAGGTCGGCCGCGGTGGTCTTCAACCGGTCGTCCAGTCGCATGTCCAGCGGCGCATCCACGGTGAAACTCAGGCCCCGCGCCGGGTCGGCGATCTGGTTGCTGCTGACCCCCAGGTCTGCCACGATGATGTCCGCCCTCACACCCCCGCGAGCCGCCAAAACCGCAGGCAATTCCGCGAAATTCGCCTGTACCAGCTCAAATCGACCCGAATGTTCCTTCAGTCGATCAGCAGCCGTGGCCAGGTTGCTGCGATCGACATCCAGCCCAATCAGCCTCGCATTGGGGGCAGCCGCCAGCAGCATGCCCGAATGCCCGCCGAGCCCGGTCGTGCAATCCACGATGACCTTGGCCTGCGCGGGCGCGGTCAATTCCAGCACGGCATCCTTGAGCACCGGCAAATGCCCGTAATCAAGGCTGCTCATGGGTCAGTGAAATTCCGTGTTGGGCGTCAATGACTTAGTTCACGAGGAAATGTACAATATGAATTGAAGTGCTAAAGGCTTTTGCCTTTAAGCCATGGGCACTTTTTTCGGAGGATTGGCAGGCGGTTCGCCCTCCTTGGCGAACCGGGGCTGCCCCTCCGGTGTTCAGGTGCGGGACTCTCAAGCGGACCTTGCGCCTGGGGGAACAGGTGGCTGCAGACCGATTGGCAGGCTGCAGCCGTTGCAAGTGCGCCGGGCTCCGCCACAGAGCCTGCGTACATCACGGCCTGATGCGCCCGGAAAACGGCGATTCCGATCGACGGAAGGGTTTTTAGCCGACCAGAGTGTTGCCGGATGCTTCAAGCCGCGCCCACGAAACTCCCGCAATTCCCGAACACAACCGCGACGCCGGTCAACCCGTCCCTGTCCTGCGCCGCCGCCTTGATATTTATCGAATCCAGAGGGGAATCGGCTGGCGGAAGGACGCCAAACAGGCGTCCTTCCGCTTCGCCGTTTCGAACCTTACCTCACCCGGCCGATACCGCTTCGGCCTCCTGGTCAGGTTGCGTCGGGCTCTTTCCCGACGCGCCGCTGGAACGGCTGGTAATTCCGCCTTGCCTTGAGCTGGATCTCTCTCGATCGCTCGGCGCTTTCGGCGGACTGTTTTTCATGCTCCTGGGGACTGCGAATCTCAATGTGGTCCAGCACACCGCACACGATGACATCTCGACCCAACCCCGCCGACTTCAACATCTTTTCGGAGAGCAGGACTCGCCCTTGCGTGTCCAGCTCAACCAGGTCAGCCCGCGGGAAGTAACTCTGCTGAAACCGAAGTACATCCTCGTCCTGGATAAGTTCCGATTCGAATTGCTCTGCGAGCGCCTCGAAATGACGTTCGGTGTAAATCCAGAGCGTCGTGGGAGGGGTGCCCGGGACGACATAGAAGCCGGCCCCGTCGCGTTCGGGAACAAGCCGGCTCCGCCACTTCGCGGGTATTGCCAGCCGATTTTTCCCATCAATGCCGTGCTCATATTCGCCGGTAAAGATCATCCAATCGAACCACCACAATGTGCCCCACAACGCTGCACATCACTGGTTTTAATCTACACTTTTCCACACCGACTTTCAAAGCAAAAAATCTCCACGCGGACATTTCACAAGTGCGGCATCGATTGGAAGAATTGATGTCG
>CAYXEY010000432.1:0-1555 GCA_964464105.1 uncultured Planctomycetaceae bacterium | reverse complement strand
CCGAAAAAAAATGTCTACTGCCTCAAATTCCGATCAAAATTGTGTTATCGGACAAGTGGACCATATGGGAACGCGTTTTGATAGAGTCGGATCAGTTCCCCCACAACGGATGGTAGAGAATGTTGTAGCTCGACCCGTGCTCTGGCGTATTGCGATATAGAATATCTCTTTTTTGGGGAGTCCAACAAGCCCCGGCAGGCGGTGGTGAACTGCCCCACCGAGCCAGGCGGGCAGAGAATTCCATTCAAACCGGTGTCCACTAAATCTCGACAAGGCGCTATATCACTTGCGACCACGGAACAGCCGGCGGCCATCGCTTCAAGCATCACGTTGGAGCTGCCTTCGGTGCGCGACGGAAACAACAGGAGATCCGCTGATTTTAGCCATGCGACTACATCCAATCGCCAGCCCGGCATGTGAATGACGTCCGTCAATTTTCGATCCGCCACCAGCAATTCAATGCGCCCTCGCTGCGGTCCGTCACCCAGCAGCAGCGCATGGGCGCCATGCGATTCGTGAACTTTCGCAGCGGTCTCTACAAATGTCGGCAAATCCTTGATCGGGTCCATCCGGCCCGCCCAGATCAGCAGCGGCACGCCCTCGGGGATCCCCAACTCTGATCTCCGCGCGGGCGGCGTTTGATCCACCGCCGTGAGGTCGATCCCGTTTCGCAGCAGCACCACCCGATCTGAACTGAATCCCAGATCAGTGCGAACATGCTCCGCCACGCTCGGCGCATTGGCGATGTGCAGATCCGACCAGCCGCCGGTCAGGGCCTCGCCCCACCGATGCCAATGCCGCTCGATTTCGATGGTGATGGTCGACGTGATGATCGGGCGCGCGCGATCGAGCCGCCCCACCAGCCGTGCCGCCACATTGGCGTGAAAAAGCCCCGCGTGAATCAGATCGGGATTGATGCGCCGCACGTGCCTGGCCAGCCGCGGCAAACACAGGGCATCGAATCCGCCCCGGGCGTCGCATGAAAACGTGGATACGCCGGCGGCTTCGAGGGTTTCGTGCAGCGGCCCGCGCCGTGCCAGACATCCCACAACAGGCTCAATGCCGTGCTCGCGCAGGGCCACGGCCAGTCGCGACAGCCGCAGCGGATAGCCGCCCGGCTGCAGGTCCGTCGACAGCATCATGACGCGAAGAGATGCCACGCACGCGCCGTCAGGTGGAATGAAATAGGGACAAAGCTCTCGCTGAATCCAACCGGGTCATTGCCGCCGGTTGGACATGGACAACGCCGAGAACGCCAGGAACATCACCGCCACCAGCCCGCCGACGCCGGCCGCCTTTCCGACGCGCGCCCGATCGATCGACGCCAGTCTTCCGGTCGGCTCGACATGAAACTCCGCGACGCGGGCCAGGTCGGTCTGACCATCCTTCTTGATGGTCGTGGCTTCGGCATCCAGAGTCATCATTTCCTGATCGAGCTTGCGTACGAGCGCTTCCTGGTCATCACGTTGCTTTCGCAGACCGGCGATCCGCTCGGTTGCGGCCTTGTCGTGAGCGATGGCCTCTTCGACACGCTGCACGAACGCATTGGTTGCCG
>CAYXEY010000431.1:0-5082 GCA_964464105.1 uncultured Planctomycetaceae bacterium | reverse complement strand
AGGAATTTGTTGTGGGCCACGGTGTCCGCCGCCAGGTGCGAAAGGTAGCCGTAGGCGAAGGCCCTGCCCTCATCGGTGCGGGCGGCTTCGAGCAGGTTGAAGCCGGTGGACCAGTGGTGGCAGATCTGCTTCACCCGGCTCATCTTCTTGGCGAAGACGGTGTCGGTGGCGACATTGCCGTAGAGAAACGCGCGGCGATGTTTGAGCAGCAGGGAGGCCAGCGCGGTCGATAGAACGCCCGACTGGCTCAGCAGGTCGGAGCCAAGCTTGATATGCGTCGCTGGGCCCCAGGCAAAGACGTCCGACGTGGACAGGAGCACCAGGGCGACGGCTGCGAGCAGGATCGTGAACCTTCCACTCACCCGAGAAGAACCCTCAGCGGCGCGGACGGATGACCGCGCGACTCTGAATAGAATCATAGTAGGCGGCGTGGCAAAGTCGATGGAAGTTTGTGCTAGGGACTTTTTTCGGCAGCGCGCTCGGCCTCGGCCAGTTGTTTAAAAACTTCAGTTTCCCATTGGGTGCCGCGCAATGCCTCCGCCCAATGTCGCATTTCATCGAGCCGGTTGCGGGCCTGGGCAAAATCGAAGAGAAGCGTGACGCATTGAATGGTATCGGGGTGTTTTTCACCAAGATCGCGCGAGCATGCGCTGTACTGTTCTTTCACAAGCGGCTCGGCATCGTCCAGGCGCTTCTGCTCGATGAGGATCGAGGCGAGCAGACCGCGAGCCCTCAGCACATCGTGATGGGAAGGGCCCAGGCGCGCCGCGGCGGCGAGCGCGCGGCGCGAGTTCGATTCGGCGCAGGGAAGGTCGCCCATGCGGGCGCACAGCATGGCGAGATTCTGGGCGTACCGACAGGTGCGAGGGTGGTCTGCCCCAAGAATTCGGTCGGCCTGTTGCAGGATGTCTTCGCAGACCTCGCGAGCGCCGGCCAGGTTGTCGCGTCGGTCGAGCAAGCTGGCCATGTTGTTCAACGAGACGAACATGTCGGGATGATCGGGCGAGAGCTGCTGCCGGCGCAGGTTGAGGACTGTGCGGAATAAATGCTCGGCCTCATCGAGCTGATCGGCGTTCATCAGGGTCACGCCGAGATCGGTGGCGGCGGCGAGCGTGTTGGAATGTTCCTTTCCATATTTCTCAACGGATCGGTCGTAACCCTCGCGGGACCAGCGGATGACCTCGGCCTGATCGTGCGACGGCGAGTTCTCCAGCACGAATGCGTAGTTGATGGCCAGCTCGATGCAGGTTGGATGATCGTGCGGCAAGCCGGCACGGGCGGTGTCCAGCGCCTCGCGACACAATTTCACGGCTTCGTCGTCGCGGTCGAGTCGAGAAAATGCGCTGGCCAGCGTGCCCGCGGATTCAAGCGTTTTGGGATCGCGCGGGCCTTCGTGCGCCATGCGAAGGTCGTATGCCCGGTGGGCGTGCGTCTCGGAAAGTCTGAATTCGCCGAGAGACTCGTAGGCTTCTGATAAGACGATATGCGTGTCTGCGGCGACAACCGGGTGCATGTTGCGATCGTCGACCAGGTGCTGCGAGGCGGCATCGAGCATTTCGCGCACAGTGGGGGAGGTGCCCTGGGCCATTTCCGGTGTTGCGAAACTGATCATGCGCTGCAAGAGGGCCGCAGTTTCCCTGGCCTGATCGCGCTCTCGCGAGGCGTGAACGGCCTGCCAGATTGTCCCCGCGAGACCGAGCATGATCGAAAGCGCCAGCGCGCTCAGCGCGGTGAGCAGACCTTTGCGGCGACGAAGCATCTTTCCGATGACATAGACCGCGCTATCGCGCCGCGCGTCGATCGGCTCGCCCGCGAGATGGTGACGCAAATCGCGGGCCAGCTCGCCGGCGGATTGATATCGCCGCGCCCGGTCCTTTTCGAGGCACTTGGCCACGATCCATTCGACTTCACCGCGCAGCTGCGAGTCGTGCGTGGCAATGGAAGGCGGCTCTTCGTCGCGAATGCGCCGCGCCGCCTCGGCGAGATTCAGTCCGCGCACATCGTGCGGCAGCTTGCCGGTGAGCAGGTCGTAGAGAATCACGCCTAATGAATAAACATCCGATCGCGTATCGACGTCGGATGAATCGCCGCTCACCTGTTCGGGGCTCATGTAGGCGAGCGTGCCGAGAATCTCGCCGGCATGGGTGCGAAGGGTGAGCGTCTCGTCATTCGCACTGATCAGCCGGGCGACGCCGAAATCGAGAATCCGCGGACGGCCTGAGGATTCGACGAGGATGTTCTCTGATTTGAGATCGCGGTGGATTACGCCGTTCTCGTGAGCGTGCTGCACGGCTTCGCAGACTTGAATCATCAATTCGAGTCGTTGGCGAACATCGAGTCTTTCGGCTTCCGCGAAGGCACGCAGCGGACGGCCGGCGACCAGTTCCATCGCGAAGTAAGGCTGCGACGACTGCATTCCGCCGCTCAGGCGGACATGCGCCACGGCAGCTTCGTAAATGTGGGCAATGCCTGGATGGCGAAGCTTCGCGAGGATTTGAGCCTCGTGTCGAAATCGAGCCAGCATCGCGCTGGAGGGAAGGGCCGATCGAAGCACCTTGAGCGCTACGGTTCTGCGGGGATTGGCCTGCATGGCCTCGTACACCACCCCCATGCCGCCTTCGCCGATGCAGCGAACGATGGTGTATCCGCCGATGGTCTTTGGAATGGGGGAGTCGTCAGCGACATCAGCGTCGCCCGAAGGCATGAAGACAGGCGTCTCCAGAAAGCGACCCATGCCGGAGTCGTCATTCGCCAGGAGGCGCTCGACAAGCTGGCGCAAATCGGCGTCGTCGGCGCAATGACGCGTCAACCCGGATCGCAGGGGCTCTCCCGTCAGCCCTGCGAGTTCGTGAAAGATCGATTCGGCCTTGATCAGTCGGGCTCGGTCCATAGGTCTACTGAAAATCAGTGCGCAAACAGGCAGCGCGGACCGTCACGAATCCGGGTCCTTTTCCTTGATCTGGGTGAAGAGAAGGGTCCGGGCGAAGCGCCATTCGCGCTCGGCGGTGGATACCGAGATTCCCATTGCGGCCGCGGCTTCGGGCAGCGTCAACCCGGCGAAGTAACGCAGCATGACCAGCCGCGCTTTTCTCGGGTCGGCTGCTTCCAATTCCGTCAGGGCTTCGTTGAGCGCCAGCACGTCATCCGATGGCGGCACGATTTCCGGTTCGACGGCGCTCAGGTCGACACGTTGGGCATCGCCGCCGCGCTTGAGCGCCCCACGGCGTCGGGCCTGCTCGATCAGGATCTGACGCATGGCCTGAGCCGCCGCTCCGAAGAAATGGCCCCGACCATTCCAGCCCGGATCCTGGTCGCCAACCAGTCGCATATACGCCTCGTGAACCAGCGCGGTTGTCTGAAGCGTCTGTCCGTCACTTTGACGGTTCATGTAGCTGTGGGCGAGTTTGCGAAGCTCGCTGTACAGGATGGGCAGCAGGTCTTCGGCCGCCTGCCGGTCGCCGCCGATCGCCGCGTCAAGCACCTGCGTGAGATTTGCGGGCTCCGACGGCGGCATGGCTGCGATCCCCGAACACGTTGAAGGGCGCGACGCGGCCTCTTCGAATGGATGAAAGAGGCTGCCTGAGCCTTTCAGAACCCCATTCTACCGCTTCGGGAAGTTGTGACGCAAAGAATAGGCTTCTGTTGCGAAGTGTACGGGCGAGCCAGGCGCGGTATATACTGCGCCGCGTGGCCGATCACCAACACGTTGTCTATTTCCACCAGACCGATTACGCAGGCCCGGTTCGCCGGATGATCTCGTTCATCATCGACCTGCTCTTCATCATCTTTCTGCTCATGTTTCTGGAAATTGGTGCGGGCTATCCTTTTCCGCCTGATGTTCAGGAACGCATGAAGGCGGCCCCGGATACCGCGGCCAGAAACGCCATTCGACAGGAATACTTCTCCCAGCCGGTTATTCAAAAGCGGCAGGGGCTTACCATGCGATTCTGGTTCGTGGCGGCCATCGCCTACCACATCGCCCTCCGCCGGACGCGTGGCGGTACGGTAGGGCACCGGTTGACCGGTATGCGGCTGATCGATTGCTTCAACCAGCCGCCGCCATGGAGGGTGCTGGTCAAGCGGTTTTTCCTCGCCACTGCGACGACATTGCCATTCGGTATTTCATATTTCCAATGTATGAAAAACCCCCGGCGGCAAGCACTGCATGACCGGTGGTGCAATACGTGGATGGTCCGGCGGGATGCCGTGCCGGCGGGTCCCGGAATGTTGGTGCACCAGGTTCAAGTGTTGCGGTCCTGGGCCATGCGGTATTTTGACGTCGAACCTCTGGGGGACGCGTCTTCGTCAGTAGGCGGGGTTGGAGCCAACCTGACTTCGACCGGCACTCCGCACGAGGCCTCGCCGCAATCGTCGTGATTTTTCCTTGCAATAGCCGGAAGTTGTGGTAAGATCGTGGGTAAGGTGGACGTGGGCCCAGGAGGTCCACACCGTGTTTTTTAGCATCAGGACCGAGCGTGCACTAGAAGCGCTCGGAAGGCTGGCAGCCATTGCCACGCCAGGACAGCGGGTTTACCTCGAAGACATCCTTGACGGCACTGACGCCCCCAGGGCGTTTCTGTCAAAAGTCTTCACGCGCCTCTCGCGCGCGGGAATCGTCACCTCCCTGCGCGGCAGGTTCGGGGGCTACACCCTCGCGCGTGACGCCGACCGTATCACGTTGCGGGAGGTCGTCGAGGCCGTCGATGGGTCCGACCCGGAAGTTCGCCTGTCGCTCGTACCGGGCGATGGGGAGTCCGGCAGGTCCACGCGTTGGGCCCTGCGCATGAAGCCGGTCCAGGCCGCGTTGCGCCAAATGCTTGAAACGACGACGCTTGCCGACCTGCGCGATGAGACCGCCGAGCGGCGACGGGCCGCCCGCCTTGTGAATGGAAACGGTGATGGCGACGTCGCCGGTCCCATCCAGGCCCACGCCTCCTAGCAGCTCAGCGACTCCTCACGGCATCTCACGGGCGCGACCCTTGTACGAGGCCGCGCGCGCCCGCATCATGCCTGCATGAGTTCTCCCGATCCGATACGCGTCCGCTTCGCACCATCGCCGACCGGCTATCTACACGTCGGCGG
>CAYXEY010000430.1:0-5083 GCA_964464105.1 uncultured Planctomycetaceae bacterium | reverse complement strand
GATGGAAGGCGACACCGGTCTCTATCCATGCGAGCGGCTGGCGAAGGAAGTCGGCATCAAGCGGCTGTTCATCAAGAACGAAGGCGACAATCCGACCGGCTCGTTTAAGGATCGCGGCATGACGGTCGGCGTAACCTGGGCCGCGAAGCTGGGAGCTAAGGCGGTCGCGTGTGCGTCAACGGGTAATACGTCGGCGTCGATGGCGGCCTACGCGGCGCGGCGCGGCATGGATGCGATTGTATTAATTCCGGATGGCAAGGTAGCCATGGGCAAGCTGGCCCAGGCAGTGGTGCATGGGGCCCGGGTCGTGCAGGTCGAGGGCAACTTCGACGATGCCATGCGCCTGGTGCAGGAGCTTTCGTTGTCCGAAGGCTCGGTGTATCTGCTGAACTCGATCAATCCATTCCGGCTCGAAGGGCAGAAGACCCTCGCGTTTGAAGTGTGCGAGGCGCTCAACGCCGTGCCCGATGCGGTCGTGTTGCCCATGGGCAACGCCGGGAACATCAGCGCCATCTGGAAAGGATTTTGCGAGTTTCAGCGCGCCGGCCTGACAGCGCGAGGCCCGCGGATGATCGGCGTCCAGGCGGCCGGGGCCGCGCCGCTGGTGGCTGCGATTCGTCATAACTCCGACAAGTGCAAGATCGACAACCCCGAGACCATCGCCACGGCGATTCGCATCGGCGCGCCGGTCAACTGGCGCAAGGCTGTGGCTGCTGTTAGAGAGTCGGGTGGCGAGGCGGGTACGGTGACCGATGACGAAATACTCGCAGCGCAGCGCGATCTCGCTCGACTGGAGGGCATCTTCGTGGAGCCGGCGTCGGCCGCGCCGATTGCGTACCTGCGAAAGCGCAAATGGCATGACGTGGAGACGGTTGTCTGCGTGTGCACAGGCCACGGTCTGAAGGATCCCGATGCGGTGCTGAAATCCGCACCCAAGCTGGCCCGGAGCGCACCGACGTTGAATGCCCTGCGCGCGGCATTGGGGGCGGCATGAAGATTCTGCTCATCGGCATGGGCGTGGTGGGGCGGAGCTTCGTGCGACTTCTCTCCGAGCGCGGCGGAGATTTATACCGCCGTCATGGATTGGCGGCCAGGCTGGTCGGCGTGGTGGATCTTGGCGGCACGGCGGTCAGCGAGCGCGGGTTGAATCTCGCCGATGTGCTCGCCGTGAAAGAGCGGGATGGAACGATCGCCGCGTTGGGGCAGAAGGGCGGCGACGCCGAGCGGCTGATTGAGGAAACCGACGCGGATGTGGTGATCGAGGCCACGCCGACCGATGTGCGCAAGCCGCAGGCCGCGATGAGCCGCATGAAGTGCGCTATGCGATTCGGGCGCCACGTCATCAGCGTCAACAAAGGGCCGCTGGCCACCGCCATGCCCGCGCTCGTGGAACTGGCGAATTACAACCGTGTCGAGTTTCGCTTTTCGGGCACGGTCGGCGGGGGCACGCCGATGCTGGCCGCGGCTCGCGAGGCCGCGCGGGGCGATGAGATTGTCGGCATTCGCGCGATTCTCAATGGCACGACAAACTTCATCCTCTCGCGCATGCACGATTCAGGTGAATCTTTCGATGCGGCTCTGGCCGAGGCGATTCGCCTGGGCTACGCCGAGACCGATCCGAGCGCAGACATTGATGGCGTTGACACCGCGACAAAGGTCGTGATTCTGGCAAACTGGGTGCTCGGTCGATCGGCGACGCTGAGCGACGTATCGATCGCCGGCATTCGCGGCATCGCCGACTCGCGCATTCGTGAGGCCGCCGCCGCTGGCAGGCGGGTCAAGCTGATCGGACGCATCGATGACAAGGGCATTGCAGTACAACCCGAAGAAATTCCAGCCGGTGGACCGATGGACGTAGTCAGCAGTTTGAATTCCATGTGCGTCACGTTAAAGACCGCCGGTGATGTAACGCTGGTGGGGCGGGGCGCCGGAGGGCCGGAGACGGCCGTCGCGATTGCGCGGGATTTGCTGGATATCTGGCATGTCGTTCATGAGAAGTGAAATTGCGAATGACTAATTGCGAATGAATCTTGCCGTAGCTAATGGCTAATGGCTTAGGGCTAAAGGCTCCTTATGCGAATCGTCATGAAATTCGGCGGAACCTCGATGGGCAGTGCCGACACCATCGCGCAGTGCGCAGGTCTGGTTCTGGCGGAAAAAAAACGCGGACATCAAGTCGCAGCGGTTGTTTCCGCGATGTCCGGTGTCACGGACAACCTGCTGGAACTGGCCGATGCCGCAGCGGCGGGTAATCGTGCGGTCAAGCATACGTTGCTTGGCAAGCTGCGCACGCGACATGAGGAAGCGGCTGCGACGCTCAAGTGCGGCGAAGCCATTCGACCCGTGCTGGATCGATTGGAGACACTTGTCTCCGGCATTGCGGCGGTCGGCGAACTGACCGCGCGCAGCCGCGATGCAGTTGCGGCCTTCGGTGAGCAGCTTTCGGTGGTGTTGATGGCCGCGGCGCTGGGCGGACCGGCACTGACCGGTCATGTGGCGGGCATCGTGACTGACGAGCAATTCGGCGAGGCCGAGCCGCTCATGAATCTCTCGCTGCACCAGGTCCGCGAGACCATGGGCCCGATGATGGAGGCCGGGCAGACTCCCGCGGTGACCGGCTTTATCGCGGCGACGCAGCACGGCGTGACCACGACGATCGGACGCGGCGGTTCGGACTACACCGCGACGATCCTCGGCGCGGCGCTCAAGGCGGATGAAATCTGGATCTGGAGCGACGTGGACGGACTGATGACCGCCGATCCGCGGAATGTGAAAGACGCCCGTCTATTGGATGCGATCACCTTCGCTGAGGCCATCGAGATGGGCCAGTTCGGGGCCAAGAGCATGCACCCGCGTGCCCTGGAGCCGGCGGCCGAGCATCGCATTCCCGTGCGGATGCGCAATACGTTCAACGCGGCGTGCCCCGGCACGCTGATCTGCGAAAACGCGGCGCCTGGCGGCACGGCGCGATCGGTGCTGCTGGTGAAGAACTCGGCGCTGGTGACCGTGGCGGGCGCCGCGATGATCGGACGGCCCGGCACGGCGGCGCGAATCTTCGCGGCCCTGGCCGAGCGGGGCATCAACATTCAGATGATCTCGCAGAGCGTCTCGGAGGCGGGGATTTCGATTGCCATTGCGGGATCACAACTGGAGCGCGCCCGCGCAGCACTTGATGCGGCATTGGTTCGCACAGGCGCCGCCCGGCACATTCAGGTAGACGAAGACACCGCCATCGTCGCGGTGGTCGGATCTGGAATGCACGGGACGCCCGGCGTGGCGGCGACGATTTTCACCGCCGTCGCCCAGCGCGGCATCAACGTGCACGCGATCGCGCAGGGTTCGAGCGAATTGTCGGTGTGCTTCGTGGTGAAGGCATCGCAAGGATCGGAAGCCGTCAAAGCGCTTCATAAAGCGTTTGGGCTAGAGAATTGAAAGTCACGTTATTTCTCTGCCATAACACTGGTTATTTTTCGCGATTGGACACATGATCGAGCGTGATGGCATTTGGACGAAAGTAGTCATCGAGCCGGATCGCGTAGTTGTCAAATATGCTCCCACCTATATGCGTGGCGCGATCGCAAAGTGGGTCATGATTAGCACGTTGATTGGCTGTTGCCTTTTTCCGCTATTCTTCCGCAATCTTGACGGAATTTACGCCATTCTTGCATCATCGCTGGTCGGGGGAATCCTGATCAAGTGGGGCGCGGATATGGTTCAGCAAGCCTGCGAGAGAATTCGCAAACCATACTTGATTGTCGCGGACCAAAATGCGCCCGCAGACGCATGCGATTCGGAATTGTGCATTCACGCCGACGAAATTGAATTTATAGAAGTTCGAGAGAATCTGGAAAGGCGCGCGGACGATCAAGCGCTGTGGCAAACGTATTTGCACGTAAAGAGTGGAAACGCCGTCCTGATTCATCAGCGTGTGAAGTGGAATCTACAAGCTGAAGTGGCGCTCGCTCAAAGTCTCGCAGTTCGATGGAGCGTATCGCTCAAATCGCCAGAGCGACGAGGTTAACGAGAGTCCTATTCGACTCGCCGCATCTTCTGCAGCGTTCCAACAGCCGCGACGGCCTTGATCGGATTCCAAATCGCAAACGGCAGCAACCCGGCGGCGATGGCGGCCTTCGATCCAAGGAGGACCGATGCCCAGGAGATGCCGAGGGCCATGATGAGCACGTTGGCTGCCGCGACGGAAATAAGACACGGGATTATTTTGCGGGTCCATCCACGATTAGCGGCCAGCCCCATCAATCCCGCCGCCAGCGGGAACGCCACCAGGTATCCGCCGGTCGGGCCGAGCAAATGCGTCGGTCCAGCGCCGAGGTTGGCGAATACCGGAAGCCCCAGCAGACCTTCGGCGAGATAGGCAGCCAGCGCAAGAAACCCGCGCCGCATGCCCAGCGTCGCGCCGACGAGGATGACCGCGAAGTCCTGCGCGGTCAGCGGAATCGGCGCAAGGGGAATTCGAACCTGGGCCGCAAGGGCGACGAATGCACTGCCGGCCAACACCAGCGCCGCATCGCGAACAAGCGTATTGGGAGCAGTTTCAATTCTTGACTGCGTTGATCGTGGAATCGGCATTCGTTGACTCCGTCCGTCGCCAGATGACCTCCAATCCGGAGGCGAATGTTCGACGAAGTGCGAAGCTTAGGGTTTGGGCGGGGAGTCGTCCAGTGAATCGCCCTGATCTGGGGGCGCTTTCTTGACTTGATCGCCGGCACGAGCGTTTGGACCGACCATCGGGCGTCCCGATGCCAGTGCGCGAGCATTGGCTTCTTGAATGTAACGATGGAGATCGCCTCCCGCGTCGTCAAGGAGCTTTTTGCGAGCGGAATAAATCTCTTCAAGAATAGGGTTCTTCGGCATTCGCCACATCTCCCAGGAACTCGAGTGGTGTGCAGATCAACATTCGAGAAAATCCAAGCTGGTCAAGTAAATGATAGACGCCGAGCAGTACGCGAGCATTGGCAATATGGCGGCAATTTTGCGTCAGGAGAAAGTCCACTTCCGCAACCGCGGCACAGGCCACATGCAGTGCATCTAACCTTGCCGTTTCAGGAACGAGGGACCGCGAGAT
>CAYXEY010000429.1:0-5083 GCA_964464105.1 uncultured Planctomycetaceae bacterium | reverse complement strand
TGATGGTCGCTGCGACCAGTCCGACCGAGAGCATGAGAATCGTGGTGAGCCAGCGGTTGAAATCGCGCCACGATGTCTCAAAGGCCTCGCGATAGACCAGCACCGGCAGGAAGAAGAAGAGAATCAGATTGGGATCGAGCGGCGGCGGATGGAATCCGGGGGCGAGTCCGATGCCCAATCCCGCGCCGACCAGCATAATGGGATAGGGAATGGTGACCCGCCGCGCAAGCAGACCGACGATGGCCATGGCCATCAACATCGCGATCCAGGTGTAGGCAATCTCCATGCGTTCGCAGCCTCGCCGTCGAGGGGCGATTGTACGCAGGAGACGGCGATGAGTCGCGGGAATCATCAGGCGATTGCATTGTGACGGGAATATCAAGACAAATTGAACTGAGAGTGCGCGATCGAACCCAGCACATATGGCTTGATTGAGTGATCGATTGTGTTCACTGCGCGCGAGCCGACGCCCAAATCGTGACAACCGCCCCATCACCGGCTGTCGAACCGGCTGACCAGCCTCTCTGTGAGATAGGCTTAAAAGCGAGACGCATTGTCGCCAAAACCTCGCGTTGAATTCGATCCATTCTTCTCTTTCCATTCAGCGCCAACAACGGACTCAAATCGCGAATATTTTTTGACGTTTCGTTATGATGATGTCTCACGGAAATAGGAGACAGGAACCATGCGTACCTTCGTGCTTCTCACCGTTGCGACTTTCCTCAGCGTTGCCGCCCAGCGTGTCTTCGCCGACATCCCGCCCGAACTCACCCACCATGTGTGGACCGATTCACCTGACGCGACGGCCCGCGTCGTGGGTGTAATCGATTCGCCCGATGCCGAACCGGCGGCGATCCAGGTCATCGCCCCGGCCAGCGCTGTGGTCCGCTTTGGCCCCCCTGCGCCCGACGCACCCGCGCCGCATGGCGGCACGCCGCAGGATCTTCCCATCGGCACGGACCCCGAGGGCGACGTGCCCACCGACGTCGAGTATCACCCCAGCGGAGCATCATTCTTCATCCTGCACCGCGCCAGCCGAAACATCGTTCGCTTCGACGCGACCACCAATCTGCCCATCCAGACCTACGCCCTGTCCGGCCAGCTCCCGGTCGCCATGGATATCACTCCCGATGGCGCGCGCCTGGTCGTCGCGTATTTCACCGAGGATCTGTTCGCCGTCATTGACACCGCCACTGGCGCCGAAAGCACCATTGCGACCGGCAACGCGCCCGGCACGGTGGATATCACGCCCGACGGCGCCCGCGCCCTCATTGGCTGCGTCATGGACAACACGTTGCGCGTTATCAATTTGTCGACGCTCGCCGAAGAGCGCAGCATTACAACGCCCGCTTACACGCAGGTTATCTCCTTCGGACTTGAGTCGGGCGTCGCCGACCTCAACTTCCCCAGCCCGGTGAGGTTCCTCGACGCAAGTCGCATTGTCTTTCCGGGACGGTTCAACAGCCTGGTTGCAGTCATCGACTTCACCACGGGCGCACGCACGGATATTCCAACGGCCGCCAGCCCTGCCGGCGCCGCGGTGAGCGCCAACGGCGCGGTCATCGCCGTTTCTCACTCTGCCTCCAACGGCATAACCACCATCATCGACCCGACCACCCTCACGGTCAGCCGCACCGTCAACAGTCCCGGCAGCAGCACTTTCGCCAATGGCCCCATCGTTCTCAACAGCACGGGTACCCGCGCGGTCATTGCGTTTCAGAATGCTGCGCGCTGGCTCGACCTGACCAATGACACGTTTGGACCCGCACTCACTACAACCTTTAACTTGGAAGATCTACTCGTGAACGCCGCCGGCACACGCGTGGTGGGTGTGGGCTTCTCCGGTGCGATCATTGACTTCGCCACGGGAAATGTCATCGGCTCTCCAAACGGCACCGTATCCTGCACGCGTGGTGCCGTCAGCCCCATCGCAGACCGCGCCGTGCTCGCGTCCTGGCCCACGTTTGGCGACGACATGGTCGTCCTCGACACCGATGCGACACCGTCGCAGATCTTCTTCGGGCGCACGGCCAACACGCCCGAGGGCGATGTCTCGCGCAATGCCGCCGTGTCGCCCAATGGCAGCCTTGCCGTCAGCAGCAATCTCTACAGCGACAACCTCGCCATCTTCGACACCGCGACCGGCGCGCTATTGCGCTACGGCGCGCTCGACTCGCGGCCCGGCGAAGTCGAAATCACGCCTGACAACACCCGCGCCGTCGGCGTGAACCTCGATGGATTCACGGTCAGCGTCGTGAATCTCGCGACCGGTGCGACCGTTGCCGTGCCGTCTGCCACACGGCTCGCCCAGGTTGAGATCGACCCCGCGGGCGCGTTCGCCTATTTCTCCCAGGTCGCCAGCGGCGACGGAGTACGCAAGCTCAACCTCGCCACGAACACGTTTGTCGGAGGAATCACCCCCACCGCCGACATGGGCGGTGTCGGCTATGCCTATTCGCAGAATTCGCAAATCGCACTTTCGCCGGACGGCACGCTTCTCGCCGTGCCAGGCGCGTTCAACGATCGCTTCGATCTGGTGAATACAACCACCATGACCGTCGCCCAGACATTTCCACTCGGCACGTTCATCACCCGCGTCTCGTGGTCGCCGGAAGGTGACGAGGTGCTGGTGACCGACCGCGACGCCGACAGCGTGCACGTTTTTCGCCGTCCCAGCCCCACCGATCCCTTCGCGCAGGTGGGCACCATTGCCGTAGGCGACTTTCCGTTCGACACCGTGGCGCTTCCCGCCTCGAATCGCGCCTTTGTCATCAACTTCGGCACATCGCCCAGCATCGGCGTCTTGAATACGACCACACTCACCCAGACGAACACGATCCCGGTCACCGCCAATCCCGTCGGCATGTCATTGAATGCCGAAGGTTCGACACTCACTGTCCTGTGCGCCAACGAAACGACGACCATCGGCGGCGGCAATTACACGCGAACTGTGTCCGGACAGCTCACCTTCATTGACACGGCCAGCCTTGCCGTGTCCGGCACTGTTGCCACCAACCAGGCCGCCTCCATGCTCGCCGCCGACGCCGCGGGTAATACGCTCGCCTGCCCCGGCATGTCCTCCGAAGTGCTGACGCTGATCGCGCCGTCCATTCAGGTTTGCGACATCGACGGTGACGGCGACATCGACGGAGACGACCAGACAATCTTCATTGCCGTCCTGCTCGGCAGCGATACGAACCCGGATCACATTCAGCGATCGGACATCAGCGGCGATGGATTCGCCGATGGGTTGGATGTGACGGGCTTCGTTCAATGCCGGGTTGCGCCTTGAGCGAGAAATAGTGTGGGAAGATTGGGAGCGCTGGGACTCGAACCCAGGACCCACGGCTTAAAAGGGCTATCGATTGTGTCCACGGCGCGGCAGCCCGCGTACAGATCGTGACAACCGCCCTTCCTCGTACTGCCGCGCCGTGGTCACCGCGCCCCGCGCCGTAGTCAGTGGCGCAGTGACCCCTCTTGTGACCCCTCGTGTCGGCGACTGCCGCGCGGTGGTCGGCTCTGGTCGCGAAGGTATTGGGGGCCGCTTGACGCGAGAAAGGCTACAAGTCTGCCGAAAGCCGCGGCCAACCACGTTGGTATTTCATCCTGGCACCTTTGATTTCTGGATCGAATTCGTCATGTTAATGCGGAGGTAAAGAAGCATTGTTACAATCAAGATCCCTAATCCAACATCTAATGGGTGCAGTGACCAACCTCTCTCGCTTTGCATGTATGCTCTCGCGAAGAGTGCACCAATGTGACACATTGCCGCTACGAACAGCAATAACTTAGACGTCGCTATATTTGCGAACTGTCGAACAAACACAATTATTGTCAATAAAATGGACATTAATACCAGAACTGCAATAACAATGTACGCTATACGGAAGGTATCATCCATATATGCACCATGTAGCCTTCCGCGAATCGCAAACACTAGCCTGCCCAGTCCGAATAGGATGTACTCCGCAATCATTAGAAGAAAACACAGTAAGCAGATCCATCTTGATCGGACGACGAACATACTAGACTCCAAGAATGCAAAATGGGGTTGACTCTATAAGAACATTTGGACTAGGTTCAAAAAAGATAATTGGAGATTTAGCTGTCATATTGAAATCACGCTATCTAGTACCTCAATAATTGAACAATTACGAGCGCATTCGAGGTTCCTATCTCTATCTAAAGCTGGCATGCAGTCCAAAGCCAAGGTCGTTTTGACTGCATCCTACCAAACAGCACGCTTTCACACGGTGAGGGTCTGCGTGATCAATGATTTCATTGTACTCATTTGCCATCTGCTGACAAAACAAATGAAATCCATACTTTGCGTTTAGGTTCCAAACGTCTTGCACTCTTACCGTACCGTTTATCTTGCTCGCGTTCCAAGGTTGGCCGACAGCTCCGTTCGTGAAATGCCAGAAAGTCCGCCATTGCCGCCTGATCTTTGGACAATTTGGTAGGCCACCGCCTCTCAGATCGTCCTCAAGACTGCGCAATTGCTGCAATGCCAGCGAAAAAATCATTTGTTCGGCAGCATTCGCAACCCCTTCGTCGTCTATTAGATAGGAATCAAAGAGGATATCGAAGGCTCCTCCCTGGTGCCAACCGTTTTGATAATTTACTAAGTGGACAGATTCATGAACAATTGAATTGGGAGTGGGCGAGAGTGACCCAATAGTCATTTCTCCTGTGTCGAACAAAGCGCCTGGAAAGACTGCTGGATCGAGGATGAACTTGTTTGGAGAATGAGCGCGCAATGCGGCCTTGAGATTTGACATAAACTGCCGCATTCCAGTGACATCATCTTCGAAATAGAGGTAACCTCGATGCTTTTCGATTTCTGAGTCTAGTGCAGCAATGGCGGCATTCTGCTCTCGTACCGAATTGCCGAGTGGATCGAATAGGCTCGGCGGATTGTTCATCAACGCAGCATATAAGTTGACACCACCGACTTCGCCAATTGAATCCCTCGACAACCACCGCCCATGCTTGGTCCGCAGATACCGATACCCGTAGTAATAGCATCCGGTCTCGTTGTCGCGGTACTTGGTGCTGAAGCGGAAGGGGTTGGCCTCGGCGG